>JAFOCH010000157.1 GCA_017381395.1 Clostridia bacterium | reverse complement strand
GTCCTGCTTAACGGGTGTAATGCTTCCATCTTCCAACTTTTTGAGGGTTGAAACAATGAGTTCGGCACCCATAACTGAAAGGCGGTCAAAAAGGTCTCCTGCCGTTTCGTTTTCGCCAATTTCGGTCGAAACCTGCTCGAGCATATCACCGGTATCAAGTCCCTCGTCCATCTGCATGGTCGTAATTCCTGTTACTTCTTCGCCGTCGATTACCGCCCATTGAATAGGCGCAGCTCCGCGATATTTGGGCAGGAGCGAACCGTGAACGTTTACGAATCCCAGCGGAGCAATCTTTAACATTTCAGCAGGAATAATCTTTCCATACGCAACGACAATCACGCAATCGGGTGCTAAATCACGCATAAGCGAAATTGCTTCGTCTGTGCGAACCGAATTCGGCTGATATACTGTAAGCCCATTTTCGATAGCCGTTTGCTTAACGGGTGGCGGTGTCAAAATCTGCTTTCTGCCAACGGGTTTATCCGGCTGAGTAAATACACCGACAATTTCGTGTCCGGCATCAATAAGCGCCTCTAAACAAGGAACGGCAAAGTCAGGCGTTCCCATAAATACAAGTTTCATTTTATTCCTCCACGTAGGGACGTATTACCTTGGTTGTAAAAAGTATTCCGTCGAGATGGTCGATTTCGTGGCAAAAAGCTCTCGCTTTTAGACCCTCACCTTTTATACGGAATTTGTTTCCGTGGCGGTCATACGCCTCGACAATTACCGACATCGGTCGGCTTGTAATTCCCCAGTTATTCGGGCAGGAAAGGCATCCTTCGCATTCCTCCTGCTTTCCCGACTGACCAATAATCTTCGGATTAATAAGCTCGACCAGTCCGTCGCCTGCGTCAACTATACAAATTCGGCGCAAAACACCGATCTGGACAGCGGCAAGTCCGCATCCTTCGGCAAGTCGCATTGTTTCGGCCATATCATCAAGCAGGATATGAAGCTTTTCATCAAATTTTTCAACCGGGCGGCTGACCTTATTAAGCATCGGGTCGCCCATTTTTACTATATTTCTGATTGCCACAAAAATTCACCTCAAAATAGTTTACATAATACTGTCAGGATTCATATCCGCATACACAGTTACCTTTGCGTTGCGTCTGTCCCGACCGAATTCAATTAATGCGGTCGAAATTACTCTTCTGAAATCCGCAGTATTCTTTGTTTTTATAATTATTCGGTAACGATATTTTCCATTCACGCGCGGAATTGATGCCGCAGACGGACCTAGAATTATCATTTTTACCGATGGGTATTTGTATTCGTTCAGAGTTTTAATCTTTTCAAAAAATGAATATGCAGACGCCTTTACCTTGTCCTTATCTTCGCCGACAAAGCCGACCACACAAAGCTCACAGTAAGGCGGATAAATCATTATTTTACGGGTCAAAATCTCTTGCTCATAAAATTTTTCATAATCCTGGAGAGCGGCTAGATTAATAACCGAATTTTCGGGAGTTACTGTCTGAACAAGGGCTGTTCCCCTATCGTTTCCTCGTCCCGAGCGTCCAACCACCTGGGTTAAAAGCGAAAACGCCCTTTCGTAGCAACGATAGTCGTCAGAGTAAAGAAGCCCGTCAGCTCCAAGCACTCCGACAAGGGTAACATTACTGAAATCAAGCCCTTTTGCGACCATCTGAGTACCGAGCATAATATCGTATTTTCCGTTACCGAAATCGGTCAGCATCTTCTCGAAAGACGACCTCTTCATTGTACTGTCAGCGTCAACCCGCAAAATTCGAGCTTCGGGCAGATACATCAGTAAATCCTGCTCGATTCGCTGTGTTCCTGCACCCGAATATCTGACGTGTTCGTTTCCGCAGTTTTCGCATTTTTCTGCAAATGGCTTTGAATAGCCGCAATAATGACACATGAGCCGATTATTAGCCGAATGGTAGGTCAGCGAAATGCTGCAATTGGGGCAAGAAACAACCTCTCCGCAGCCACCGCAAGAAACAAAGGTATTATGTCCTCGGCGATTAAGCAGTAGTATCGACTGCTTGCCTGCATCCATATTTTCCTGCAACTGTTCAATAAGTGCACGGCTGAGCATCGACTTATTTCCCGACTGAATTTCATCATTCATATCGACAGTTTTCACTTCGGGCAAAGTAGCGTTGCCGTACCGCTTTGTTAGTTTACATAATTCATATCTGCCGTTGATTGCCGAAGTATATGTTTCGAGTGACGGAGTTGCCGATGCAAGTAAAAGCAATGCCTTATTCTCGGCACAACGGAAACGGGCAACATCCCTCGCATGAAATCGCGGTGAGGATTCAGATTTATAGGTATGCTCCTGCTCCTCGTCGATGATTACGAGTCCTAAATTATCAAACGGAGCAAATACAGCCGACCTTGTACCGATTGCGACGGTGGCCTCTCCACGCTTTACCCTTTTCCATTCGTCCATTCGCTGTCCCATTGACATCGCAGAATGAAAAACGGCAACCTTTCCGCCATATCGATTGTGGAATAATGACAATGTTTGAGGGGTAAGCGAAATTTCGGGCACCATGACGATAACCTGCCTACCGCTCGCAATCACCTCGTCGACAAGACGTAAAAACACCTTTGTCTTTCCGCTTCCGGTGACGCCATAAAGAAGCGCCGCCCCACCCTTTCCCGAATGATAAATTTCGGTAAGGCGGTCAAATGCACTACTCTGCTCGTCGGTGAGAACTATTTCGCTCAAATCCTCGTTTTTATTCGTGTCGAGAAAGTTGCGATAAACCTCTTCCTCAAAATATTCGATAATTTCCTTTTTAGCAAGTGAGGTTATCACCGCACTCGTGACACCTGTGAAATAGCAAATTTCCTTCACCGATGCGGCACCGCAGATTTTTAAAAGCTCGACAACGTCACTTTGTTTTTTTGTAAGCTTTGCGCTTTCGTCAAACTGGTCATTCAGACGAACCATTTTTACCGTTGCATCGCCCATACGTCGCACAGCATCATCAAAGCGGCTGATGATTCCCTTTTCGACCATTTTGTCCAAAAGGTTGCTATCATCATTCAGGCCAAGTATGTCAAGCAAACGCCCTTTTTCAACTCGGGCTCCCGACTGACGAAAGCATTTCACAACCAACTTTTCATCATCAGAAAGAGATTCCTCGACCTCGTCATCAATTTCGCAAAGACGATATGCGCTTACCATTTGCATATTTATTCCCGCTGGAATCATCAAATGGAACACGTCAAAATAGGTCGAAAAGGTACGTTCCTTTATCCATGATACGAGTTTTATCATTTCGTGTGATAAAAGCGGCTCGGCATCAAGCACGGAATTGATCGGCTTTAATTTATCAAAATCGGTAGTTTCGTCGACCGATAAAATCATTCCCTGCCGCTTTCTGTTACCTGTGCCGAATGGGACAACCACGCGGCAACCAACCTTTGCCCCGTCAATCATATCAAATGGGACAAGATAGTCGTATGGCTTGTCAAAATAATATGCTGTTCGGTCAATCGCAACATGCGCAACCAAAGCACTCCTCATGACAAGCCACCTCCGTTTTTTCAATTTAATTTGGTTATGTTATTAAAGTCCTTTTTTCTCTGCAAGTTCGTTGATTGCAAGACTTACTGTCTTTTCAACGAGAATTTCATTATTATCCTCGGCATTCTGTGCAATTTCGCGTGCCTTATTAGCTACGTCGTGAACGAGCTGATAACGATTTTCGTAATTGTTGATGAGCTTTCCGATTGCGGGATTTAACATTTTTATACACCTCGTAAATTATTTTAAATTAACTATAATATTATACAACTCTTTTACCGCGTTTTCAAGTACGCCGTTTACAATCGTATAATCATATTCATCTTTTCTGGCGATTTCCGCCTTTGCTTCTTCAATGCGCTTCTTTACAACCTCGGCACTATCTGTACCGCGTGATGAAAGTCGGCGTTCGAGTTCCTCGATTGACGGCGGCATTACAAAAACGCTCTTTATTCCCGGCATTTTCTTTCTAATGCTTGCCGCACCATTAACGTCAACCTCTATTACCATTATGTCACCGTTTTCGATAGCTTCGACTACCGGCTTTTTCGGCGTGCCGTAATAGTTATTTACATATACGTTGTATTCAAGCAACTCATCGTTTTTTAACATATTTTCGAATTCATCGCGGGTAACGAAATTATACTTTGCATCTTCGTCGGCACTTCCGCGACGCGGACGTGTGACGGTCGAAATCGAAAATTTAATTTCGGGATGCTCCTTAAATAAATTTCGTAAAATAGTGTCCTTTCCGCATCCGGACGGACCCGATACAATTATTGCTACACCTTTACCCATTTTCTTCGCCCTCCTCATCATACTCGTTTTCGTATTCGCTGATGCGGTTGGTTAAGGTTTCGCACTGCAAATAGGAAAGTACAATATGGTCACTGTCAGTAATTATAACCGCCCTCGTTCTTCTTCCGTGGGTAGCGTCGATAAGAATACCCTTTTCCTTTGCGTCCTGTATAATTCGCTTTATCGGTGCCGATTCGGGCGAAACAATAGCTATCATTCTGTTTGCTGCAACCATATTACCAAAACCGATATTTATAAGCTTCATAAATCTACTTTCACCCTTATTCCACGTTCTGAATTTGCTCTCTGATTTTTTCAATTTCTGCCTTTATATCAACAACAGTATGAGCAATTTCGATGTCCTGCGCCTTTGAACCGATTGTATTCGCCTCACGGTTCATTTCCTGAACAATAAAGTCGAGCTTTCGACCTACTGCAACATCCGAGCTGATGAGATCGCAAAGCTGCTTTATATGACTTCTCAAACGGACGGTTTCCTCGGCAACGGCTACCTTATCGGCGAAAATTGCCGCCTCAGTAAGAAGTCTAGCTTCGTCAATTGTTTTATCTTCGAGTAATTCTCTGATTCGGGTTTCGAGCTTTGTCTGGTACGCCTTTACTGTTTCAGGTGAACGCTCCTCGACAAAGGCAACCTTGTCTAAAATAAAATCAACGCGACTCTTTATATCGTCATAGAGCTTTTCACCCTCGATTTTTCGCATATTGATAAAGCTGTCGGTAGCCGATTCGGTGGCTTGCTTAACTACCTCAAAAACGGCATCCTCATCAACAACCTGCTTCTTTACACTAAAAAGGTCGGGATAGCGTGAAAGGGTCACAGCCGACAAATCGGAATTAAGTCCGTATGTTTCGCCAAGCTCCTTTATAGCGTTTACATAGCTTTTTGCGAGAGAATGGTTGATTTCAACCGAGACGTCGTCACTTTCGTTAAGGTCGATGGTGAGATAAAGTTCAACCTTTCCGCGCGAAATTCTCTGCTGGCAGAGCCCCTTTAATTTTTCCTCTAAAAAGGCATATCCACGCGGTACTCTCGACGAAAATTCAAAATAGCGGTGATTTACCGAGCGAAGCTCGACAACGCAGGAAAGAGCGTTTGATGCTGCTTCACCACGTCCGTAACCGGTCATACTGCTTATCATTTTAAAGATCATTCACTTTCGTATTATAATATTGTATTATAATATCAAATTTTACCTATACTTGTCAATATTACTAATTATATTTTAAAAATTATATATTTACTTCGAAATTTGCGTCGTGTTGTGATAAAATAAAAAAATTGAGGTGAAGAATGTGAAAATCGGTGATATTGAATTAAATGGATATGCCGCTTTGGCTCCAATGGCAGGGGTTGCCGACCGCAGTTTTAGACGGCTTTGTCGCGAATTTGGTGCGGCTTATACGGTTAGCGAGCTTATCAGCTCAAAGGCGGTCAGCTTGAATGATAAAAAGTCGCTCGGCATGATGAACATGATAGAAAGTGAACGACCGGTCGGCTTACAACTTTTTGGCAACGAGCCCGAAACCATGGCAACGGCAGCAATAAGCGCAATGCAATTCAGTCCCGATTTTGTCGATATTAACATGGGCTGTCCTGCTCCAAAGGTTGCTTCAAACGGCGGCGGAAGCGCACTGATGAAAGACCCCGTACTTGCGGCCGAAATTGTGAAGGCGGTGAAAGATGCCGTATCGGTACCCGTAACGGTAAAAATGCGTGCGGGTTGGGATGAAAGCACAATTAACGCAACCGAACTTGCCAAAAGATGCGAAGATGCAGGTGCGTCGGTTATAACCGTTCACGGCAGAACACGAACTCAAATGTATGCACCACCCGTTAACCTGGACATAATAAAAGAGGTTAAAAATGCGGTAAGCATTCCAGTCGTTGGAAACGGCGACATTTATACCGCAAAGGATGCCGCAAATATGTATGAATATACGGGTTGTGACTTTGTAATGGTGGGCAGAGGGGCTATGGGTTCACCATGGATTTTTAGCCAAATCAACGCCTGGATGTATGAAGGAATCACCATTCCCGAGCCACCACTCAGTGAAAGAATGAGAGTGCTTATTAAGCAGTCTCAGCTTACCGTCGAGGACAAGGGTGAAAGCAATGCTATGCGCGAAATGCGAAAACACGCCGCGTGGTATCTGAAAGGTATAAAAGGAGCGGCAAAATATCGCAACGAATGCGGACAATTAACAAGTCTGGAACAGCTGTACGAACTGTGTTTCAGGGTTTGTAAGGAGAATGAATAAATGAATTTTAACGGTATAAAAAGCGACGATTTATTTCTGCTCGCAATTAACCGATTTAATGATAATAAAGATTTCTACGAGGACAACAAGGAAGCTATTAAAGAGGGCGTTATTATGCCTCTCAGGCAGCTTGTAATCGACCTGACCGACACGATGCACAGGATAAATCCCGACATTATTGTTGACCCCGTCAGATGTATTTCTCGAATACGTCGCGACACTCGATTCAGCCGCGATAAGGCACTTTATCGAGAGAATATATGGGTTATGTTTCGCCACGTTAAAAATCAGCTTCCCACCGCTGTGATGTGGCTCGAAATCAAACAAAACGGGTTTGAATATGGCTGTGGAGTAATAAGCGCTACCCCTGCATTTATGGAATATTTCCGCGGTTGCTTGCTGAATAACAGCGACAAATTTTTAGAAGCAATAAAGCAGCTTAAACGAAACAAATTTGCCCTCGACACCGATAGCTACAAAAGGTCGAAGGCCGACCTCGTGGGAGTAACGGGTGAGCTTAAAAAGTGGTACGATTCAAAGGATATTTTCGTAATCAAGAGGCACAGCGAAATAGAAATGCTTGATAGACCCGAGGAACTACTCGCTCTACTCAAAACAGATTATAAATCCCTTGCTAAATTTTACACCTATTTACATGAAGTAACTATAAAATTCAATTCGGAGAATATGAAATGAAAAAGATTGAACTTTTTACCGATGGCGCCTGTTCCGGAAATCCCGGTCCGGGCGGCTGGGGTGCCATTCTAAGATATAACGGACATGAAAAAGAGCTTTGCGGCGGTGAAGTGGAAACTACTAACAACCGTATGGAGCTTACTGCGGTAATTGAGGGACTTTCTGCGCTAAAAGAACCGTGCGAAATCGAGCTTTTTACCGACTCGAAATACGTATGTGACGCAGTGGCAAAGAGATGGGTATATTCGTGGAAGGCAAACGGATGGAAAAAAGCCGATAAAAAGCCTGCATTAAACATTGACTTGTGGGAAAAATTACTGGTACTTCTCGATACACATAAGGTGAATTTCAACTGGATTAAGGGCCACGCAGGTCATCCTGAAAACGAAAGATGTGACACTCTTGCCGTAGATTATTACCAAAAATTTAAAAATAATGAGTAATATGTGAAATTATTTTCATATATTCTGTTGCAAAAGGAAAAACTAAGTAATATAATAGATCTGTTATAAACATATTACTTTCAAAAGGAAGGAAATCATAAATTGCATAGATTTGTTTATGCCGATAACTCGGCTACAACTAAATTATCAAAAAACGTGCTCGATGCAATGCTTCCCCATTTAACCGAAAATTACGGTAATCCTTCTAGTCTGTACTCAATCGGTCAAAATGCACACGCTGCCATTGACGAGGCAAGAAGAATTGTCGCAAACGCTCTGGGTGCCAACAAGGAAAACGAAATTTATTTCACATCCGGCGGTAGTGAGGCGGATAACTGGGCAATTAAGGGCGCTGCTCGCATCCTCGCTAAAAAGGGTAAAAAGCATATTATTTCAAGTAAATTTGAGCATCACGCGGTGCTTCATACACTCAATGCACTCGAAAAGGAAGGATTTGAAATCACCCTTCTCGACGTTCACGAGGACGGACTTGTTCGCCTTGAAGAGCTTAAAAACGCAGTACGCGAGGATACAGGTCTCGTAACCATTATGTTCGCAAATAACGAAATCGGTACCATTCAGCCAATTGCCGAAATCGGTGCTTTTTGTCGTGAAAAGGGCATAATTTTTCACACCGACGCAGTACAGGCAATCGGCAACGTAGAAATCAACGTTGTTGATATGAATATAGATATGCTGTCACTTTCGGCACATAAAATTCACGGACCGAAGGGTGTTGGCGCACTCTACTGCCGCAACGGAATCAGAATAGAAAACCTTATCGATGGCGGCGCTCAGGAAAGAAATAAACGCGCAGGCACCGAAAACACGGCAGGTATTGTTGGACTTAGCGTTGCAATCACTGATGCTGTACAGAATATCGCCGCCAGAAACGAAAAGAAAAAGATGCTCCGTGACAGATTTATCGACGGCGCTCTCAAAATTGAGTGTTCACGTCTTAATGGTGACAGAGAAAAGCGTCTTTCGGCAAGTGCTAACGTTTGCTTTGAAGGAATCGAGGGCGAAAGCTTACTCCTTTGGCTCGATAACAAGGGAATTTGCGCTTCGTCGGGCTCGGCTTGTACTTCGGGTTCACTCGACCCGAGCCACGTTCTGCTTGCAATAGGTCTACCGCACGAAATTGCTCACGGCTCACTCAGAATTTCATTTTCTGACGAAAATACAGTAGAAGACGTTGATTATATTCTCGAAGTTTTGCCCGAAATAATCTACAAGCTTCGTGCAATGTCTCCGCTCTGGGAAAGAATTAAAAAGGAAGAAAAGGGTGAATAATATGTATACAGAACTCGTTATGGACCATTTCACAAATCCGCGAAACGTCGGCGAAATCGCTGATGCTGACGGTATCGGTGAGGTTGGAAACGCCAAATGCGGCGATATTATGAAAATGTATATCAAGGTCGAGAACAACGTTATTACCGACGTAAAGTTTAAGACGTACGGTTGCGGCTCGGCAATTGCAACAAGCTCGATTGCAACCGAAATGATAAAGGGACACACTATCGAGGAAGCATTACAGCTTTCGAACAAGGCAGTTGTAGAAGCACTCGGCGGTCTCCCCGCTCACAAAATTCACTGTTCGGTTCTCGCTGAGCAGTCGATTAAGGCAGCTATTGCAGACTACTACACACGTCAGGGCATCGACCCAACCTTAATCGTTGGCGAAATTCACGAATGCTGCCACGACGGCGAATGTGGAAAAGAATAAATAAATGATAAAAGCACCGCATTTTCATTGTGCGGTGCTTTTTATATTAAGCATAAAAAAGGTTCGTCGAAAATCGACGAACCTTTTTATCAATTTAATAATTATTCAGCAAATCCTGATTCTACGAGAGCGACAAGATCGTTAACTGCTGATTCTTCATCAGCGCCGTCAGCAATAATCTTGATACCTGTGCCACCGATGATTCCGAGAGAAAGAACACCGAGGAGACTCTTTGCATTTACGCGACGTTCCTCTTTTTCTACCCAAATGGAAGACTTGAATTCGTTAGCCTTCTGAATAAAGAAGGTAGCCGGACGAGCGTGAAGCCCAACCTTATTCTGAACAACGACATCCTTAATATACATCAATATCGCTCCTTAAAAATCTTTTTTAAAAATTACATTAGATATTATATCACAAATATTCGATAGGTCAATGATTTAAAAAAAGTTCAGTTGTGTCAACAAATCTCGACTGAATTTGCAAGGGAGATTTTGTATAACTTTCACTACAAATTTGGGTTAAGTTACAATATTAAGTCAAATTAGGTTAATTTAACCTTAAATTATATTATTATCCTTTAAATAATTTGTTACAAACAAACGCTCTTTTTCTGTTAAATCTGCACCGTCAAGCATATCGGGACGCTTGTCCGCCGTTTCCATCAGCATCTTTTTTCTACGCCAATCTGCAATATTTTTATGATGGCCGGACATTAAAATTTCGGGCACCTCTTTGCCATGCCACTCGAAAGGACGGGTGTATTGCGGATATTCGAGCAATCCCGAAAAATGACTTTCTTCCGTAAAGCACTCGTCATCGGATAAAACGCCCTTTATCATTCGGCAAACGGCATCGGTAAGCACCAGCGCAGGCATTTCGCCACCCGTTAAAACGTAATCGCCAATCGAGATTTCCTCATCAACGATTTCGTCAAGAAGGCGCTGGTCAACCCCCTCGTAATGACCGCAAAGAATGATAAACCCATCGGTTTTTGACAGCTCGTAGGCGCGCTTTTGGGTCAGAACCTTACCCTTTGGCGACATATAAATCACGTGGGGTTTGTCCCCTCTTTTCTCGCAAATTGACCTATAACAATCATAAATCGGCTGGGCTGACATAACCATTCCCATACCGCCACCATAAGGGTAATCGTCGGTTTTTCCGTGCTTGTTTTCGGTAAAAGGGCGAATGTCGGTACATTCAACGTCGATAATTCCCGCCTGCTTTGCCCTGCCGATTATACTCTCGTTAAGAAAAGCATTGCACATATCGGGAAACAAGGTCATAATGTCAATCTTCATCGTCAAAAATCCCCTTTAACGCGCGGATTTGCACCTTTTGATTATCAATGTCGACCGAAATTACAACGTCGTCGATGACGGGAATTAAATACTCTCCGCTTTCGTTGGTAATATGCCACACGTCATTCGCGCCTGTTTTAGACACGTCTGTAATTTTACCATAGCATCTGTCACTATCGACGTCAAAAACGGTGATGCCAATCAAATCCTGGACAAAATACTTATCCTTCGGCAACTTTGCATCGGCGCGGTCGATGTAAATAATCCTACCCCTAAACGCGTCAGCTTCTTCGACAGAGTTGATTTCGGGCACCTTTATAATCGCAATATTTTTGTGCGGACGGCAGGAAACCTTAGTCCATTTTCCCTCTCCATTGGAGGTTAAATAAAGCGTCTTAAACCGAGTCATAAATTCGGGTGAATCGCACCAAGTATCGAGGCGCATCTCCCCTCTTATTCCGTGAGTTCCGGTGATTTTTCCTGCTTCTATATATTTTTTGAGCATAATTTAGCTCCTATTTTTAGTTATTTTTTTGGTTTAAACAAAAAAGGCAGACAATAATGCGTCTGCCCCTTTGTTTTTTGTTATCTCGGTTGAAAAGAATTAATCGATTTCAACCATGATTTTTTGGCCGTTGCGGTTGGCAACAGAGCGCATGAGTGTACGAATTTCCTTCGCAATGCGTCCCTGCTTTCCAATGACGCGACCCATATCGTCGGCTGCAACGTGCAAGTGATACACGATTGTTCCGTCCTGGTCGGGCTCGTCAACCGAAACGGTTACTTGGTCGGGGCATTTTACGAGGCCACGAGCAATAGTAACCAATAATTCTTCCATTTACTATTTCCTCC
>JAFOCH010000156.1 GCA_017381395.1 Clostridia bacterium | reverse complement strand
GTTGATATTATCTTCTCACCCGCTATTCTCGACCAGCACACGACCATCGTTGACATCGCTATTATCAACACGGTTATCAAGGTGCTGAGCACGGTTATCCTCTTCCCCTTCTCAGCCCAGCTCGAAAAGCTCGTTTGCAAGTGCATCCCCGACTCAGACACCGACGAAAAGAAGATTCAGCTCGACGAGCTTCTGCTTATCAACCCGTCACTTGCTCTCGAACAGTGTCATTCGGTTGCCTGCGACATGGCTCAGTACTCATTCAGAGCACTTAAAAACAGTCTTTCCTCCCTCTCGGCTTATTCGCCCGAAACGGCAAAGAGCATTATCGACGACGAGGACAAAACCGACCGTTACGAAGAAGCGCTTAACTCCTATCTTATCAAATTAAGCGCACAACAAATGAATGAAAAAGACGGTGAAGAAGCAACCAAATTGCTCAAAACCGTCAACGACCTCGAAAGAATTTCCGACCACGCTGTCAACATTTTGGAAGCAGTCGAGGAGCTTCGTGAAAAGAATCTTTCCCTCACCAAAGAGGCGCTCAGCGACTTTGCTACCCTTTCGGCAGCCGTTGGCGAGATTCTCGACCTTTCATACACTGCATTTGCCGATAATAGCACCGACGTAGCCCTTTCAATCGAGCCGCTCGAGGAGGTTATCGACAACCTGAAGGAACAGATGCGTACACGTCACATCCTCCGTATGCAGCAAGGCGATTGTAACGTTGAGGCAGGATTTGCTTGGTCCGACCTGCTCACCGACATCGAAAGAACATCCGACCACTGCTCAAATATGGGCAAGTCGATTATCAATACAAAATACAATCGCTTATATCGAAAGAATATCATAAAAGCCGCCGAAAAGAACAGCGACGAATTTATGGTCAAGTTCAAGGCATACGACGAAAAATACGCACTTGCCGACTAATAAAAAACGTCAGCAACAATCGAGCAATTTGATTGTTGCTGACTTATTTTTTTCAAAATGACGGATTTTTCGTTTTTTTAAAGCGTATTTTTTATAAATATGCGGTAAAAATATAATCAAAAAATATTGAAATGAATTTTCTTGTATGATATAATGACACAGTTAAAAATCCAATTATAAAGGAACTGAAACGAAATGGAAAACAGCAATAGACGAGTTGGTACCGTTTCACGCGGTATCCGCTGCCCCATTATCCGCGAGGGTGACAACCTCGCAAAAATCGTTGCAGACAGCGTTATCGAAGCTGCCGAATGCGAAGGATTTGAACTCCGCGACCGCGACGTTATTTCGGTCACCGAATCAATCGTTGCACGCTCTCAGGGAAACTACGCCTCGGTAAACGATATTGCAACCGACGTTAAAAATAAGCTTGGCGGCGAAACTATCGGCGTTATTTTTCCCATTCTTTCGCGTAACCGCTTTGCAATCTGCCTTCGCGGTATCGCCATGGCAGCGAAAAAGATTATACTCATGCTTTCATAGCCCTCCGACGAAGTTGGAAACGAGCTCGTCAGCTTGGACAAGCTCGACGAAGCAGGAGTAAATCCCTATTCCGACGTGCTGACTCTCGAACGCTATCGCGAGCTTTTTGGTAAAAATGCTCACGAATTCACCGGCGTTGATTACGTTGAATATTACGGCAATCTCGTCCGTGAATGCGGTGCCGAGGTCGAAATTATCTTTGCAAATCAGCCGAGAGCTATCCTCGAATATACCGACACCGTCCTCACCTGCGACATTCACACCAGAGCCCGTACAAAGCGCATCTTAAAGGCCGCCGGAGCAAAGGTTGTTTGCGGTCTCGACGATATTCTCAACGCTTCGGTTAACGGAAGCGGATTTAACGAAAATTACGGACTCCTCGGATCGAATAAATCGACCGAAGAAAGCATCAAGCTCTTTCCGCATAACTGCCAGCCCTTTGTTCTCGACGTGCAAAAGCGCGTTTTAGAAGCAACCGGCAAACACGTTGAGGTTATGGTTTACGGCGACGGCGCCTTCAAGGACCCGAAGGGTAAGATTTGGGAGCTCGCCGACCCGGTTGTTTCCCCTGCGTATACCGACGGACTCGTAGGCACACCCAACGAGCTTAAACTGAAATACCTCGCAGATAATGATTACAAGGATTTGTCGGGCGAGGAGCTGAAAAAGGCCATTTCCGAAAGCATCAAGGCAAAGGATGACAACCTGGTTGGAAATATGGCTTCACAGGGAACTACTCCCCGCCAGCTTACCGACCTTATCGGTTCGCTTTGCGACCTTACCAGCGGCTCGGGAGATAAGGGTACACCCGTCGTTCTCGTTCAGGGCTACTTTGACAACTATACCACCTGATAAGGTAAATAAAAACAATAAAAAAACCACCCGCAAGAGGCGCACTCCGTAAGGAAGTGCGCCTCAGTTATATTCGCCAAAGGCGATTTGTATTGCTTCGCAGTTATATTTGGGCTTCGCCCAAGTTATATTCGCTTCGCGAGTTTTAGAGGCGAATATAATATCACTGAAACTGTAAGTTTCAATATCACTTTGCCGAAAGGTAAAATATCACTGTGAGACCTATCTCACAATATCACTAATATTTTTTTCTTTTAGATAGGTATAATTTCAAAGTATGTAACCCTCTATGACACTTTCAACAGATAAGTGTCAATTTTTTATGTAAAAAGAAATTTGGGAGAAACTTCTTTACGAAGCGTCTCCCAACAGCAGGTGGTTTTTTTAATTCAGCAAACCAATCAAATACAATAATCAGCAATGTGTGTGATTTTATTCAACATTTCTTCTATTCTAATCGAATCGCTTTTAATAGCCACAATTCCATCCCATTCTTTTTTACTCGTCGTCGCCATAGAGGGTGTCGAGATACGACCTTTCGGTGTCGACAAATAAAATTCCGTGGTCGGTGGTGCGTTCACTGTCATCGGGCGGTGTCATATAGTCGCCAAAAACGGCGGTCAAATACCTTTTATACCCTCTCGGCGCAGGTAAAGTCATCCCCTCAAACTCAATCGGCACGGTTGCCACAAACCATTCCTTTGGATACTCGTTGCCCATATATTTGAGCCCCGAACAAAGCTCGGTTAGGTAATCGCAATCGGCCAAATTATACTGAATCATTTTCCTTTCGTGGCGCTTTCTTAAACGATTTTTGAGCCATTTGGGTTTCATCAGTAGGAGCTTGGTAACAAATCGGCTAAGTCCTCCGTGATTTTCGGGTAGCATATCGAGGCAATACACCGAGTATAAAACGGCGTGCCGCTTTTGATTCAGGCGGGAAAGGCGCGAATAAGGCGCTCCGTCAAGCGGAATAATATCCATCGTGATTCCCTGCGGGATGGGTAAATCCTTTGTCAAGCGGCGGACACAGGTGGTTTCGATGTCGCAAAGGGTCATAAACTGACTCCTTATATTTATGCGGTCGGTGGTGCGAAGGAGCTTAAATCGGCCGCGCGAATCCCACATTCGCCACAGACGCTCGTAATCGGATCGGGGCATAAAAACGTCGATGTCGTCATCCCAGGCCAAAAATCCACCTTCACGTACGGCTCCGATTAAGCAACCGCCGATGATATAATAACGTAAAAAATTCGCGTCACAGAATTTTGCGAATTCCTGCAAGGTTTCGAGTGACTTAAGCTGCAATTTTCTAATTTCTTGCTCGGTCATTCTTATACTCCCTCCCCGTTAAAGTTGTAATTTTTTGCACATATATTTTTATATTATCATAAATTCCGTAAAAAATCAACCATTGCCAATTTTGTGCATAATTTTACATATAAATAGGGATAAATTTTACATTTTCTTAACAACCCTTGTTAACATAATAATTGTTAAAAACTCTGTTGAAAATGTGTAAAAACCCATTCGATACAAGCTTTTTTAACCGTCAATAACATATTTTAGTAGTAAATAACACGTATTATGTCAACTGATTACATTTTTTGACAGTGAATTTTTATTCCCGGTTTTGCGGTCAAAAGGGTATATAAATACGTATTTTAAAAAATGCGAAATTATTACCGATTTTCTTTTGGATTTATTGCGGTTTTCTATTGTAATCTGAGCAAAATAATTATATAATTATAGTGTATATGCCTTTATAAACCAGATAGGAGCCGAAAAAGTATGAAAACCGTTCTAGTCACAGGCGGAAGCAAAGGAATAGGAAGAGCTATTTGCGAAATTTTCTTGAATAAGGGATATAACGTTGCCTTTTGCTACTCAAAGGATGACAAGGCGGCAAAGGAATTCCTTGCAACGAGCGACAAGCTTCGCTGCTATAAGGTCGACGTTTCGGTAAAAAACGAGGTAGAAAAAATGGTCACCGACATTGCCGACAATTTCGGCACGG
This sequence comes from Clostridia bacterium, assembly GCA_017381395.1. Classification (GTDB taxonomy): domain Bacteria; phylum Bacillota; class Clostridia; order Oscillospirales; family Acutalibacteraceae; genus UMGS1976. The sequence continues at coordinate 2,817 of JAFOCH010000156.1, read as the reverse complement.
TGGATATTCTGGTCAACAATGCGGCAATCGGCTGCATAAAGCTTTTTACCGACATGAGCGAAATAGAGTGGCAACGAATTCTTTCGGTCAATCTGACAGGCGCATTCAACTGCACCTCGGCCGTTTTGCCCGACATGATTAGAAAAAAGAGCGGTCACATTATCAATATCAGCTCCATGTGGGGTGTGACAGGTGCTTCATGCGAGGTTGCCTACTCGGCGACAAAAGCGGGACTTATCGGCATGACAAAGGCACTGGCCAAGGAGGTCGGCCCCTCGAATATTCGGGTCAACTGCATAGCACCTGGGGTTATTGATACCGAAATGAATGCCAACCTTTCGCGCGAGGACATTGACGCCCTCACCGAAGAAACTCCACTCGGTATTATCGGCACTCCACTCGACGTCGCAAAATGCGCACTTTTTCTTTCCGAAAGCGAGTTTATCACCGGTCAAGTTATCGGGGTAAACGGCGGAATGGTAATATAACCTTTTATTACAGGATAAAATAAACTTAACAGAGGCGGTATGAGATGGATTTTTTCAAACGCTGCTGGGTCGAAATCGACCTCGATAAAATTGAACACAATTATAAAATTATACGCGAATTTATCGGCGATAAAAAGATGATTTCGGTTGTAAAGGCCGACGCTTACGGTCACGGAGTGGAATTCATCGCGCAAAAGCTCGATTCACTCGGTACCGATATGTTTGCCGTGTCGAATTTAGAGGAAGCGCAACAGCTTTGGCGTGCAGATACAGACAAGCCGATACTCATTCTCGGCTATACGCCGCCCGAATACACCGATAAATTGGCCGAGCTGGGCGTTTTTCAGACGGTATTTTCCGCCGAATATGCAAAGCGACTGAGCGATGCCGCCGTCGCCTGCTCAAAGGAAATCCGCGTACATATAAAGCTCGATACGGGAATGCACCGAATCGGCTTTGACGCATACACCGACGAGGGCATAAACGAGGCCATCGAGGCCTGTAAATTGCCGGGACTGATTGTTGACGGAGCATTCACCCACTTTGCCTCCGCCGATCTAGACGGCGACAGTGACCAGAGCTATACAATAGAGCAATTTGACCGCTTTATGTCGGCGGTAAAGAAAATTGAGGATAGCGGAATCACATTTAATTTAAAGCATTGTTGCAACTCGGCGGGAATCTTTTCACACAAGGAAATGCACCTCGACGGAGCAAGACCCGGCATAATTTTGTATGGTTTGATGCCCTCCGACCTGCTAGATAATCCGAATATTCAGCCGGCAATGTCGTTTAAGAGCGTAATTTCGATGATAAAGCCGCTGGGACCAGGAATGGATATTTCCTACGGTCGCACCTTCACCGCCGAAAAGGATATGATGGTAGCCACCGTTGCCGTGGGATATGCCGACGGATATCAGCGCCGACTGGCAAAGGACGGATACGTGCTTGTAAACGGCAAAAGGGCAAAGATTATCGGTCGAATTTGTATGGACCAGATGATGATTGACGTGACCGACATCCCCGATACAAAGGTTGGCGACACGGTCACCCTCTTTGGCCGCGACGGAGATGACGAAATCACCGTAGACAGTCTGGCAAAGCGGCTCGACACCATCAACTACGAGCTTGTTTGCATTATCGGAAAGCGCGTTACCCGCGTATTTAAGAGCGGCGGCGAAACGGTAGCAGTAAGAAGTCTGATTGGCAGCAACTAAAACGGCGAGCGAATCGGCGACAATCCGCCCCGAAAAAGCCTGCGGCAATCCGACCCGAAAGAGTCGGCAATCGTTTGACCGACAGGTACCTAAATAAATAAAAAACAACCCCAAAAGGAGTTTTTTGAATATGAAAGTTGAAAGATATTTTGAAAACCTAAAAACATTACACGTCGGCACAGAAAAAACTCGTGCCTACTACATCCCCTTCTCTGACGCAAAAGGAATTTTTGACAAAACGCGTGAGGAAAGTGACCGCTTCGGTCTTTTGAACGGAGATTGGGATTTTCATTACTACGAGAATATCGACCTCGTACCCGACGACATAGTTTCGCCTGACAGAAGCCTTGACAAGTCAAAGATGGTAAAGGTACCGTCAATGTGGCAATTCAACGGCTATGACAAGGTACAGTACGTAAACGTACAGTATCCTTACCCTTGTGACCCGCCCTATATTCCAAAGGACAACCCTGTCGGCGTATATTCGCGCGATTTTTCCTGCCCGAGTGAATGGGACGGAATGGAGAAATACATCAACTTTGAAGGTGTCGACAGCTGTTTCTACCTTTACATAAACGGTCGCTTTGTCGGCTATTCCCAGGTTTCGCATTCGACAAGCGAATTTAACATTACATCATTCTTAAAGCCCGGTCACAACCGCATCACTGTAATCAATCTCAAATGGTGCGAGGGAAGCTACTTTGAGGACCAGGATAAGTTTAGATATTCGGGTATTTTCCGCGACGTTTACCTTCTTGCCAGACCGAGAGGTCACATCCGCGATTACGAAATTCGCACCGAAATTGCCGCTGACCACTCGTCAGCACTCCTCTCGATCGACTTTGAAGCGGCAAATCCCGACGACATCGTTGTAACCCTCGCCGACCCCGACGGAAAGGACGCAGGCGAGGCAAAAACTGATAAAAACGGACATTGTGAAATCGTTGTTAAAAATCCGATTTTATGGAACGCCGAAAGTCCCGAGCTTTATACCCTTCTCATCGACGGAATGGGCGAATATATTGCCGAAACGGTTGCATTCTGTAAGAGCGAGATTATCGACGGCACATTCAAATTCAATGACCGAATGATTAAAATTAAGGGCGTAAACC
>JAFOCH010000155.1 GCA_017381395.1 Clostridia bacterium | reverse complement strand
GGATATCAGGTCCCTGCGCCTTTATATCTACAATAAAACTATTCAGCTTCTCCTGTGAAACTCCATGCTTCCTAATTACTACCATTTAGGTTCACTCCTTTTTTTGCACAAATATTCACTGATTTTTATAAATTATATCACATCAAAACCGCTTTGCAACTATTTACAAAAGCTTTTTTTAGTGTTATTATTATAGTAATTTAATTTTTTCGCTTTCTGGAGGCATAATTTACTATGAACGTAGAACAGTTTAAAATTTCATCGGTTTATCCTCAGATCGAGGACTTCGGCGCAACATTTAAGACGTTTTTTACCGAAACTAACAACGAGCTTAATTTCGGAAAGCGTCCCGCAATCGTAATCTTCCCCGGCGGCGGATACTGGTTTACTTCGGCTCGTGAGGCCGACCCAATCGCCCTCACCTTTGCGGCAAAGGGATTCCAGGCAATCGTCGTCGACTACAGCACAAAGAACACCGCCGAAAAGGCACATTACCCCCAGCAGCTTCTCGAAGGAATTGCCGCCATCGACTATTTAAGAAAGCACGCTGACGAGCTTAACATCGACCCGACAAAGATTTCGGTTATCGGCTTCTCTGCCGGCGGCCACATGGCAGGAATGATGGGTACCCTTTATGGCGAAAAGGTCGTTTGCGACACCTTTAACGTCACTCCCGAAGAGGTTCGTCCCGATGCAATGATTCTCTCCTACGCCGTTCTGTCGAGCGGTCAGTACGGACATCGTGGCTCCTTCTCGTGTCTGCTTGGCGATGAAATGGCCGCTGACGAAAGCAACTTTAAAAAGGTTGACATCATCGAAAACGTGACCGAAAATACACCGCCTGCATTCCTCTGGACCTCCTACACCGACGACTGTGTACCTCCCCAGAACTCGCTCATGATGGCTACAAAGATGCTCGAAAAGGGCGTAAAATGCGAGCTTCATATGTTCCGCGAGGTATGGCACGGTGCTTCACTTGCCGACCACTCAATTATTTCCGACCCGAACAGCGTTTCTTGGGCATGGGGATACAACCGTCCTCACGTTGCTCATTGGGTTAAGCTCTGCCTCGAATGGCTCGACGAAGAGCTTCAGCTCGGCTTTAAATTATAATTAGAAGAGAGATTTTTTAATGGAATATCTTTACGACCTACACGTTCATTCGTCCGAGTGCAGCAAATGTGCCCACTCGACCCTTATCGAAATGGTCAAAGCGTATAAGGATGCGGGTTATGCCGGATTTGCGATTACCAACCATTTTTTGCGCGGATACAGCTGGATTCCCGCCGAATATACCTGGGAGCAAAAAATGCACTGCTACTGGGACCCGTATATCGAGGCAAAGAAGTTTGCTGATGAGCTTGACTTTGACCTGCTTTTTGGCATCGAGGAGAATTACGGAATGGCCCAAGAGGTGCTTTTCTACGGAATCGACCTCGACTTTCTGCTCGCAAACCCCGATATGTGCGACATTCCGATTGAGGAGCTTTGCGAAAGGGTTCGTGCTTACGGCGGATTTTCCTCACACGCTCATCCCTTCCGTGAACGCGACTATATCCCAAAGGATTACAAGCGAATGGATATCTCCTACCTCGACGGACTCGAAATTTACAATGCATCGAATAAAAATCCCGAAAACATAAAGGCCGAGGAGCTGATGAAAGAGGCCGGACTCAAATTCACCGCCGGCTCGGACAATCACATGACCTGGTCGCTTGAAGGCGGAAACGTTGGCGGACTGATTTTCGACCACCGAATCCGCACGTCAAAGGAGCTTTGCGATGCGCTTAGAAGCGGCGAAGGCAAGGTATACAAAAAGGAAGCCGACTGCTGATTTCGGCAACCGCACCAACCACTGAATTGGAAGCCAAGCCGCTAATTTCGGCAAAATCACGTCCGTTCACTTGAACAGCTGACCGCAGGCTTCGGCAACCGAACCCACCGCCAAATTGACGGCACACCGCCCATTTTGGCAAAAAAGAATAAAAAATACCGCTCTGGAATAGTATTCAGGGCGGTTTTTTATTCTGCTATGGTTGACCTTTCGACAGAATTTGATATAATTTTTATATAATGGTGGATTGTACCCACCAAATACAGAAAAATTTGCAGCATTTTATAATACAGGGGGTTTTTCTGATGAAAAAAATTATAGCACTCCTTCTCGTCCTCTCGACAATGTTTCTCGTTTCGTGCGGCTCGGAATTGTCCGAAATGGAGGACGTTTTAAACGAGCTTAATTCCTATGAGTTCGAAACGCCTGTTTCGTCGTCGAGCGACACCTCGTCCGAAACCGCGTCATCGGGCAGTATGAAGCTGACCTTCCTCGGCGACTGCCTTGTTTCCACATACAAGGGCGGCGAAGCCAAAGGTACATTCAACTGGTATGCAAAGAATTATCCTGCCACCTACTTTTTCGAAAAGGTGTATGATACCCTTTCCGCCGACGACTACACAATAGCAAACTGCGAAACGGTGCTCACCGACCGCACTCTAACTCCGCGTGACAAGGGTACAGGAAGCCGCGTTTTCTGGTTCTATGGTCCGAGCGCGAATGCAAAGATTTTTACAGCAGGCAGTGTTGAGGTAACAGGCGTAGTAAACAATCACATGAAGGACTACGGTCAGGCGGGTTACGAGGATACTCTTGCCGCTCTGAAAAAGGAAAATCTCATCATCGGCGACTATAACAAGCCGGTTTATCTCGAAAAGAACGGTATCAAGGCGGCAATTATGTTTGTCAATCTGTGGTCGCTTGGTGACGCGGATAAGATTATTGCCGATATGAAAAATCTTGACGCCGACACCGATTATAAGATTATTTATTTCCACGGCGGCATCGAAGCCACAAACTATCCCGAACAGTGGAAGGTAAACGCCTGCCGCAAGCTGATTGACGCAGGGGCAAACTTTGTAATCGGTATGCACCCGCACGTTTTACAGCCGATTGAGGAATATCACGGCGGCGTTATCGTGTATTCGCTCGGCAACTTCCTCTTTGGCGGAAACACCGCTCCCGTAAAGAACACCATTATTTATCAGGTTGAGCTCAAAAAGGGCAGCTATTCACAGAATGTTATTCCCTGCCAGGTGTATTCGGGTAGCCGCAATAATTGGCAGCCCTGCTATCCCGAAACCGAAAGCAGCCGTCAAAGAACACTCGACCTACTCATAATGACCGACAAACGTTATTCGGGTTCGCAGTCAAGCAATACGTCGAGCGCTACCTCGAGCAACACGTCAAGCACCACCTCAAACGGAAATTCTAGCACTACACCAAGCACGACGCCAAGTGAAACTCCGAGTACCACTCCAAGTGAAACTCCCAGCACCACGCCGAGTGAAACTCCCAGCACCACTCCAAGCGAAACACCAACCCCTCCCCCGACCACTTCCGAATCGACCGAGGGCTAACCTAACCATCGCATCGACGGGACCAAACTGCCAAAAAGTGCATTTTCGATAACCTTCAGCTAAAAATGGCATAGCTTGTCCGCAGAAATCGAATTTTGGTAAAACATGGGAAACTTTTAACCGTTTCAACAGAGTTTTCAACAGCACACGCATTGTATTTCCACGTAAATAGACCGATTTTCGACAAATTGTCTTGACAAACGACCATATTCGAATATAATAATTGTTGAAAATTGAACGCAGGGGTGCTGACAAATTACAGTCGGCTGAGATTGGACGTGTTTCGTCCTGACCCTTTAACCTGATTCGGATAATGCCGACGTAGGTAAGCAGTAATATTGTGCTTTTTTACGCCGCGAACATTTCCGCGGCGTATTTTTTTATGCTTTAACGAGCTTTAAGGATCAAAAAAATGCGTTCAAAATATAACAATCACTTTTTGGAGGCGTTTTTTATGAACAAAAAGAGAAAAAACATCAGCTGGCTTTGCGAAGGAGCAATTATGATTGCCCTTGCCACCGTACTCAGTATGTTTAAAGCGGTCGACCTT
>JAFOCH010000154.1 GCA_017381395.1 Clostridia bacterium | reverse complement strand
CTGCGTCAACCATTTGAAGAATGCGCTCAACCTCGCCACCGAAATCGGCGTGTCCGGGGGTGTCAACTATATTTATTTTGACATCGTTGTAATAAAGACTGGTATTCTTTGATAAAATTGTAATGCCGCGCTCACGCTCAATATCGCCCGAGTCCATTACTCTGTCCTCGACGTGCTCATTCTGACGGAATGTTCCCGCCTGTTTGAGCAGTTTATCGACGATGGTCGTCTTTCCATGGTCAACGTCGGCAATAATTGCGATGTTTCTCAAATTCTGCTGTTTCAAAAATATCCACTTCTCTCTTTTTCAATAAAATCTATTTATTATATCACACCGATTTTCCAATTTCAACAAGTCTTTTATTTCTGTATTGTTTTATAAACTGTATTGATAATGCAAAATAGTGTTTTCTTCTTTTTTATGTGAATATATAAAAAAATCAGGCAACCATTAGCAAGAAATGGGCTGCAATTGCCCACACCACTAAAGTTGTCTGACTTTTATATCACTCTGCCACACAAAACGCAGCCGGTCAATATCAATCACTTGCGGCAAAATGAAAATAAAAAAGGAAACCTTGTCACTCCGATAGCTGAACCGAGCCGCTATCAATACGCCCAAAGCGAGTAGTGATACAGTTTCCAATAATATTATATTCAATCCAAAAGAAAATATCAAGAAAAAACAGTAAGCGCATCGAATACGTCATAAGACCTCAGAGGCGAGACGCTTACTAGCAACAAAATATCACAAAAATAAGGTTGTCAATACCGCAATAAAAATGGTAGGGTAGTCCGTCGAGTCGGACATAATCCCTACCAAAAGCAATGTAACACACGCACCGTAGAAAGTCAAGAAAAACAAAAAAGTAAAACAAGAATCGTATCAGGGAGTGACCGATAATGGTTCTCTTGCCGATACCATAAGTTTTACTTTTAACAGTAAAATACCACTAACCACCACAGAAAGTCAATAATAAATAAAAGACTATGCTGTTACCCTCAACTGCTCCGTTCACATCGGAGGTCGAAGGCAACGACAATAGTCTTTATACAATAACTATACTAACAAAAGGATTAAATGTCAAAGAAATTATCAGAATTCATTACCCTTCACTCATTATTATACAACTATTATTGATTTATTGGCGGTGAGGTGGTATAATACTTTTTCAGGAGATGTAATTATGGCAAGAACTAAACTCAACAATCGACTTCTGCCCGACTATACTCGGGGTGAAGAGATTTTTAATATGGTTTCACACATTGTAGGCGGTGCTTTCGGCGTTATTGCGCTGATTAGCTGTGTTATCGTAGCCGCCATTAACGGAAACGTTAGCGGAATCGTCGGCGGCTCAATTTACGGCGCATCGATGATTACCCTTTACACCATGTCGAGCATTTACCACGGATTAAAACCGAATGACAAAAGCTCGATAGCAAAAAAGGTTATGCAGGTTATCGACCACTGCTCAATCTTTTTGCTCATCGCGGGTACATATACACCCATCGTGCTTTCTACAATTTGCAGGCACAATGCCGCACTCGGTTGGGTCATTTTCGGCATCCAATGGGGTTGCGCCGCGATTGGAATAACCTTTAACGCTATCGACCTTGACCAGTATTCAAAATTTTCGATGATTTGCTATCTGGCTATGGGTTGGTGCATCGTTTTCACGGGAAAGACAATTTTCACCGCGTTGCCAATCGGCTTTTGGTGGCTGCTTGCGGGCGGTATCGCATATACAATCGGAGCCGTCCTTTACGCCATCGGTCATAAAATGAGATATATGCACTCAATTTTTCACCTGTTTGTACTTTTAGGCAGCATACTGCAATATGTTTGCATACTGCTTTATGTAATGCCTTGAAAAATAATAAAATAAGGGGTAAAACAAAAATGAAAAAATGTGGATTTTTAGCAGAATTTAAAAAGTTCATCATGCGCGGTAACGTAATCGACCTTGCAGTCGGCGTTATCATCGGCGGTGCTTTTCAGGCAATCGTAAACTCGCTCGTTAACGACCTTATTTCGCCGCTGCTCGGTCTCATCGGTGGTACCGATTTCACAAAATACGCAGTCACTCTCAAAGAAGCAGTCGTTGACAAGGCAACAGGCGAAGTTACAAGTGAAGCTGTAATGCTCAACTATGGTGCATTCATCACCGCTGTTATCAACTTCCTCATCATGGCATTCATCATCTTCCTCCTTGTTAAGACAATTAACAAGATTTCTGCCCTCGGAAAGAAAAAGGAAGAGGAAGTTCCTGCCGCTCCTACAACAAAGGTTTGCCCCTTCTGTAAGAGTGAAATCGCAATCGACGCTGTTAAGTGCGCTCATTGTACCAGCGACGTAGAGTAATTCGATTATATGATTGGTTACGTCGGCAACAAGTACAAACTTGCCCTGCGCGGCACCTTCTCGTTTCTGCTCTACAGTGGAATTGTAAATATTGTTGCCATTCTGTTTTCGTTTTATCTGAAAATCAATCTCGGCAACGACATTTATCAGCTGCATCACTGCTGGGTATACATAAATATTGCGGAATGGGTTGTGTTTATAATAGCATTTGGGCTCAAATATGTCGAAAACATTGGCTACATCGATGATTATGACCATGTTCATTATTACGGGTCGTACCTTCGCGTGATGGCTCTCGTCCTGATATATGTATTCATTCCGCCACTTTTATCAATTGGCGGTGGTGGAGCTGTATTTTCGACGATTATAGGTATTTGCTATCAACCGAATTTGTTACTCAGCAGTCTGATTAACAACCACGTGCAGTCAAACGACTGGCTAATCGAAGCCGAAAGAATGTTTTACTGGCCGCAGGTTGCAGGACTGATTATTACATTACCGATCAACTTCTTTGCGCTGTATCCCTTTTACATTCTGGGAAAAAGGAACAGAAAGCGCGACCTTAAAGAAGGAATCGTTTTAAGGATTAAGCAATAAAATTATGTTTTTAAAGAGCGGTCAAGCCAATAGGTTTGACCGCTTATTTTATGCGAAAATTAAAATGTTGACAACAGACATAAATCAAGATAAACTATGCTTTGCAAGGTTGATAATTTCTTGACCGCTGAGAGGTTTGGACTCTTATGGGGGCGAGCAAATTATTAACCTTGCTCTTTTTTACTTAATGATATGCTTGACAATACGATCATTTAATGATGTTTTTTATCAGCACCTAATTTGGTTTGAACCACCTTGGGCAATTGGAGCCCTCTGGTCGTAAATCAGTTAGGTGCATCTTTTTTTGCTTGACATAGGATAAATGCTATGATACAGTAAAAATGTGCAGAGTAGAACGCAGAGTACTTGCAATGACTTCATTAACAGAAGTAAATTGCGCTGCGGTAACTCTGTTCTTTTTTTGTTCATTTCGACAGTGTACAGCCAAACGCTCTGATAATTCAGGTGCTTGATTTATACCCTCTTTAGTGATAATATTTAAGTGAAAACTCATAAGGAAACAAATGCTATGAAAAACTTTAACGAAACAAAAAAGCATATTCTTTCATATACTCTGCCTGCGCTTATGTTTGGCGCTCTTTCAGGTGCAGTTTCGGCGGCTGTTGTTACAATATATAAATGGTTTGCAAAAAACTCGGTTGCTATTTCGGAAAAGGCATATCATTTTTTAGGCCAAAACTATGTCTATATCCCGATTGCGATTGTAGTTTTATTAGTTGCGGCTATAATTTTCGCACGAATATATCGCAACACGCCTAATCTTCAAGGCGGCGGAATCCCCACCTCAATTGGCGCTATGAGGGGGTATTATTCTCTCCACCCGCTAAAAAACACGATTGGAGTATTTCTTCTTTCACTGGCATCCTTTATACTCGGCATTCCGCTCGGCACAGAAGGTCCGTCGGTTCAGATGGGCGCAGCGGTCGGTAGCGGTCTGGTCAAATCAAGCAAAAAAAGATGGCTTGCGTGGGATCGCTTTTCGATGACTGGTGGTGCTTCGGCGGGATTTTCGGTTGCAACGGGTGCTCCCATTTCAGCAATTCTCTTTTCAATCGAGGAGGCACATCAGCGCGTATCCCCTCTCATCGTATTTATTGCAATTATTTCGGTGCTGTCAGCAAGCATAGTTTCCACCATCCTCTCCCCTGTTTTGGGCGTTGAAAAATCGTTATTTTCATTAAGTGATTTTGGCGAGCTTTCGCTTGATAAATTATGGATACCGCTTGTAGTAGGACTTTTTATGGGCATATTCGCCCTTATATTCTTAAAAGGTTATAAGATAATAAAGCGAATTTATGAAAAGGTTGCAGATCGCTTTTCGCAAAGAGTCAGGATTTTTGCGGTAATGCTTTTTACCCTCACATTCGGTCTTATTTCCTACTCTTTTATTTCAACGGGACATCATTTTACCGTTTCACTTTTCACCTCATCACCAACGGTGCTTATGCTGCTTGCAATAATCATCGTTCGATCGGTGCTTAGCATAAGCGCTAATTTGAACGGAATAACGGGCGGAATTTTTCTCCCGCTACTCGCGATAGGTGCCGCTGCCGCCGCCCTTCTGGGAAAGGGGCTGGTCGCCTTTGGAATGGCTCAGGAATATATTACTCTGATACTTGCTCTCGGAATCTGTGGATCGATAGCTGGAATGATGAAAATGCCGCTGACAGCCATCCTTTTTGCAATAGAAGCGCTCGGCCTTTCGGATAACATTCTGGCCGTTATTATCACAGCTGCAATCGCATTTTCGATTCCCGAAATGATTGGCGAAAATTCAATAGGCGAGCACGTGCTCGAAAACCGAATTGAAAAACTTTCGAGCGGAAAAGAAATTAAACGTGGCGAAACGGAAGTCACAATCGAAAGCGGTTGCTTTGCAATCGGTAAAGAGGTTCGCGACATTTTTTGGCCGCATGGAGTATATGTTACATCGATAAATCACGTTAAGAATGGGCAACTTTTTGACGAGGGTGACAAGCTAATTATCAATTACAACACAAGCGACTTTGAAAAGATGGAAAAAGAGCTTTTTGCCATAACAAAAAAGCTCTGATAATAAAAAACAACCGACCGATAATGGAAAGTTCCTTTTTCGGTCGGTTGTTTTTTTATACTGTTTTTACTTGCCTGTACTGCCGAAGCCGCCGTCGCCACGTGCTGTTTCACTTAGCTCGTCAACCTCGCTGAACGAAACCGAAAGATAAGGCATTATCACCAGCTGGGCGATACGGTCGCCATTTTCGATTATCCGTGGCTGGTCGGTATCATTGTGGATTGCGATAATATATTCACCGCGATAGTCACTGTCGCATACGCCGACGCAGTTTGCAGGGCGGAGTCCCTGCTTTGTCGCGAGGCCGCTTCGTGCAAAAATCGCGCCAAAGTATCCGTCGGGTACGGCTATTGCGAGTCCTGTACCAATCTTTTCGGTTGTGTGGGGGTGTATGGTTACACTTTCAGCATCCAGACAGGCATACAAATCGTACCCTGCCGCCTTTTCAGAGCCGGAGGTCGGCAATTTTGCCGCCGCATTTAATTTCTTAACCTTTATTTCCACTTTTCAACTTCCCCTTTTTTATAAAAGAGATTTATACCTAATTATTATCTGTGAAAGAGCTTTTTGGTTTGATAAACCGGCTCGCAGGTGACCTGTAATCCGAGTTTTTTAAGAATATTCATATCGACCTGTGACAAAATGACCGATGAATGAACGTTGCAATTTACGAGCTTTTTGACCTGTTCGAGTGCGTACTTTGCGTTATTGTCACTGACCGAGCAAATCGAAAGTGCTACAAGCAGTTCGTCGGTATGAAGTCGCGGATTATGGTTACCGAGGACGTCAACCTTTAACGATTGAACCGGCTCGAGTACCTCACGCGAAATGAGGTGAATTGAATCATCGATTCCGCCAAGTTCCTTTAACGCGTTGAGAAGCATTGCGGCCGTTGCACCTAGCAAGCTCGACGTTTTACCCGTGACGATTTTGCCGTCGGGAAGTTCAATCGCTGCGGCGGGTGCTTCGGTTTCGGCGGCTTTTTTCTTTGCCGCTGCGACAACGGGACGGTCGTCGGGCGAAATACCAACCATATTCATTAAAAGCTCAATTTTTTGCGATACGGCGCTTTCGATATTTCCCTTTCGGATGTCGCAAAGCGCATTGTAATAGCGGCGGATAATCTCGTCCTTTGCCGCTGCGCATACAGCGTCGTCATCGAATATGCAGTTACCCGCCATGTTGACGCCCATATCTGTCGGT
>JAFOCH010000153.1 GCA_017381395.1 Clostridia bacterium | reverse complement strand
TTGTTAGTTCGTTCTTCCGTATCTACTGTTTAAAAAGTACATACTCTCAAATAAAAATCTTATTTGGGTCCGTCTCTCGTTGTTTAATTTTCAAGGTCCTTCGCTACCCGCTTTTTTCGGGCGCCTGATTATAATACCACAGTGGCCCTCCATTGTCAACACTTTTTTTCAAAAAAAATCAACTTTTTTTCGAGGGCATTTTTTACAGTTTTTTATCAAACATTTCGGCTTACAATAAATTGTGTTTTGTCCATATTTATGCTCAATATATACCATATTTTTGGCCGTTTTTTTCGCCTATATATAATATAATGTAAGAGAGTGCGTAAATCATACGCTTACCTTATAATATATCGCAACGAGGACAACAAGGCATACTATTAAGGCAAGTAATATAACCGCGATAGAAAAGTTTATCGTTGCAAGACCCATACCTTTACTAAACCGCGTGCGCTTTTTCGGTTCAGGTTTGCGCTTTTCCTTTGGCGCATCAAAGGTTATGGTTTCACTAATATTATTTCTTTTATTGCGTCCGGGCAATGCGTAAAACTCTTTCGTTCCTTCAATTTCAATATTATTGCGTTTTCGTGCCATTTGTCTCACCTCCATATACCGATGGTAAATATACCACGCTAAAATCCTCTTTGTCAACAATAACAACACAAGCAGCGGTTATATTAGATTCAATATTGTGCAAAATTTTCCATTTATTTTATTTGCAATATGAAACCAGTGTGATATAATTATTAGATAGGGACTTATTTATTTTTGAAAGGGGTAAATGTCTTTGTTTAAGGTTAATCCGGATTGGGACAAGGGTCGTTATTCAGGTTTTAGTACCGTTTCACGAAGTAAACCGAAGGTAAAACGGCTTTCATTTTTATGGTTTTGGCCGGCTACCATCTTTTATATGGAAATCATAATGCGTGCGTTTGTATATACGAGCACGTTTTTTGGCATGGGGCTGATTTACACCCCGATCTTTTCCCTTTCGGTAGGTGCTATACTGACCATTTTATGCACCATCGGAAATCACAAGGTGAATAGACGGGTGACCATCGGACTGTTGCTGGTCATACTTTTCATATTCGGCTTCCACTATGTGTGCAGATTGCAGTTTCAGACCTTCTTCACACTTTCATCCTTTGGCGTGGAAGAGGCAGAAAACGTAACCGAATTCTGGAAGGAAGCACTCGTCGCGATAGCAAAGAGTATTCCTGCACTCATTCTCTTTTCAGTGCCGACAATTGCCTTTATCACTTTTGGAAAGAAATATATGCCGGCGATGAAAACGCACACCAATTTCAAGATACTTGCACTGATTGTTTCGATTGTCACGCACCTTTTGTGCTACATTATAATAATGCTTAACTCGGGGACAAACTCGGATGCGCATTATTACAAATCCGCAATTCAGGCCAACGAAACGGTAAAGCGTTTCGGCATAATTACAACGACTAGAATGGATTTGACCCAACTCATTTTCGGAGCACCCGAAACTACGGTTGAGCACCCCATTGACCAGGATATCCTCAGCGAAAGCAGTTCCGAGCCCGAAATCGTTTATGACGATAACGTTATGGATATTGACTTTGACGCTCTCATCGCAAACGAGGGTAACAGCACAATCAAGGACATGCACAAGTATTTTTCATCCCTCACCCCGACCAAACAAAACGAATATACTGGTATGTTTAAGGGCAAGAATCTCATTTTCCTCACCCTCGAGGGCTTCTGTCCCGAATTCATTACTCCCGAGCTTACCCCAACATTATATAAAATGGCTAACGAGGGATTCGTTTTTGAAAACTATTACAATTCTCTTTGGGGCGGAAGCACGGCATCGGGCGAATATTCAAACGTAACCGGTAACTTCTATAACGCCGCCAACTGCTTGAGAAAGAGTGGTAGCACCAAGCAGCCCTTTGTGCTGGGTAATCAGATGAAAAAGATAGGATATAAGACCTATGCTTATCATAACAATACCTATACCTACTATACACGAAATCTGTCGCATCCCAACTTTGGTTACAGCTACAAGGGTATCGGCAACGGACTGACCGGACTAAAAAGCTGCTGGCCGCGTTCCGACTACGAAATGGCCGTGCAGTCGATTAACGTTGATAATTGGATTAGCGAAACTCCCTTCCACGTGTATTATATGACCGTTAGCGGTCACTGCAACTACACCTGGAACGGAAACCAGATGGCCGTTCGTCACCGCGACCTTGTACGCGATATGGATCACAGTGAGAATATCAAGGCGTATATCGCCTGCAACTATGAGGTTGAGCTTATGCTTGCCGAGCTTGTACGTCAGCTCGATGAAAAGGGCATTCTCGACGACACAGTATTCGTTATGACACCTGACCATTATCCGTACGCACTTGAAGATGATGAATTAGCCGAGCTTTACGGCTTGCCCGAAAGTCGCATTCGCGATAACTTTGACCTTTATCGAAACGGACTTATCATCTGGTCCTCGTCAATGGAAGCGCCCGTAAAAATATCAAAGCCCTGCTCATCTATCGACGTTTTACCCACCGTGTCTAATCTTTTCGGTCTGGAGTATGATTCACGACTCATGATAGGAAAAGATATTCTTTCCGACAGCGAAGGACTTGTAATTCTCAACTGCTTACCAAGCGGCTCGTGGAACTGGATAACCGATAAAGGCAGCTACAAGGCTTGGCGAGATGAATTTACCCTCAATCCCGAGTTTGAAGGACAATACACCGAGGAACAGCTTGACGAATACGTAGATTATATAAACAAGGTCGTCCGCGCAAAACAGGTATATTCCCTCAAAATCCTAGATAAAAACTATTATAAGTATCTAAAGCTTGATTAAGTAAAAAACGTGTTCGATTAAAAAATCGGGCACGTTTTTTGCTTTGATAAATAATGTTCTTTCATATTTTCTCCAACTCTGACATACATTTTACTATTCTATATCGGGAGTTGAGGAGATGAAGGGAGCATTTGAAGAAAGAGCCGTTGAGCTTGGACAGTACATAATTGAATCAGGAGCCACCGTTAGAACGGCGGCAAAAAAATTTCATATTTCAAAATCTACCGTTCACAAAGATGTTGCCGAACGGCTAAAAACCATTGAACCGCAGCTGTATATTCAGGTAAAATCGGTGCTTGACACAAACAAAGCCGAGCGGCATATCCGAGGTGGCTTGGCAACAAAAATTAAATATTCAAAGAAATAAAAAATCGGTTCGCTGACGCGCTTTTTTTGCGTAAGTGAACCGATTTTTATTTAAGTTTGTAGTTGGTTTATTCCGCCTTTTCGGTAACGGCAATCGAAAGCTCAGTAAGCTGCTTTTGCTCAACAAAGTCGGGAGCTCCACTCATAAGTTCGCCCGAGTTTGCTACCTTCGGGAAGGCGATTACGTCGCGAATCGACTCGCAACCAAGCATAAGCATAACCAGACGATCGAGTCCGTAAGCCATTCCGCCGTGAGGAGGTGCGCCATACTTGAACGCGTCGATAAGGAAGCCAAAACGTTCCTGTGCGTCCTCGTCGGTAAAGCCGAGCGCCTTAAACATGCGCTGCTGCATTGACGGGTCGTTAATTCTAATCGAGCCACCACCAACTTCGCAACCATTAAGCACCATATCATACGCTCTGGCGAGTACAGATGCCGGCTCGGTTTCGAGACGGTCGATATCCTCGATTCGCGGATGAGTGAATGGGTGGTGCATGGCAACGTAGCGATCCTCTTCTTCGCTATACTCAAACAGCGGGAAATCGCAAACCCAGAGGAAATTAAACTTACTCGGGTCGATGAGGTCGAGTCGCTTTGCAATTTCGCAACGGAGGGCTCCGAGTGCGGCAAATACGACCTTATCCTTCGGGTCGGCAACAACGAGAATTACGTCATTTTCCTTCGCGTCGAGGCGGGTATGAATTGCTTCAACCTCGCTTTCGGAAAGGAACTTTTCAAACGACGAAGCAACTCCGTCGGCTGTAAAACGAGTGAATGCCAATCCCTTTGCACCGTAGTCCTTTACAAAGTCGGTAAGCTTGTCGATGACCTTACGTGTGAGCTTGTCGGCGGCATTTTCGACCTTTATAGCGCGAACAGAACCACCCTCGAGCGCAGAAGCAAACACCTTAAATTCGCAATTTGTAAGCAGGTCTGACAGGTCACAGAGTTCGAGTCCAAAGCGGGTATCCGGCTTATCCGAGCCAAAGCGTTCCATAGCCACCTTGTACGGCATACGCTCGAACGGAGTAGGAATATCAATATCGAGTGTCTTTTTAAACACGTATTTGATAAAGCCCTCGTTCATTGTCATTACGTCATCCTCGTTGACAAAGGACATTTCGAGGTCGATTTGGGTAAATTCAGGCTGACGATCGGCTCTTAGATCCTCGTCGCGGAAGCATCTTGCCACCTGCATATAGCGGTCGAAGCCCGAGAGCATGAGAAGCTGCTTGTAAAGCTGAGGCGACTGCGGCAGGGCAAAGAATTTGCCGTGGTGAACACGCGACGGAACGAGATAGTCGCGAGCTCCTTCCGGAGTCGATTTTACCATGATAGGTGTTTCGATTTCGACAAAGCCATTTTCGTCATAGTAGTCGCGAGCGCACTTTACAACCTTATGTCTGAACATAATTGCATTCTGGACGGGAGGACGGCGCAGATCGAGATAACGATATTTGAGGCGAAGTTCCTCCTTAACATTTGTGCTTTCGAGAATTTCGAACGGGGTTGTTTCCGAAACCGACAGTACCTTTAATTCGGTGGGCACAATTTCGATTTCGCCGGTAGGAATTTCTTTATTTATCGAGGAACGTTCTCTGATTTCGCCCGTCGCGATTAAAACGTATTCCGAGCGAATCTGAAACGCCTTTTCGAAAATCTCCTTGTCGGTTGTTTCATCAAATGCGAGCTGAACGATACCACTGCGGTCGCGCAAATCAATAAATATGAGCTGACCGAGGTCACGCTGACGCTGTACCCAGCCACAGACAGTTACCTTTCGTCCGATGTCGTCACGTCTTAAATCGCCGCAGTAGTCGGTACGCTTTAAGCCGTCCATTTTTTCAATATTTAAAGCCATTTTTTCATTCCGCCTTTTGTAATGTTTTAAGGATTAACCGACTTAAACTGTTCGTCAATCGTATCGGTCAAATTCTGAAGTGATGAGGAGATTGTGAGATCATAAATTTTATCCACGAGTCCATCGGGGATCTGTACCTCGGTCTGCTCACCAGTGCTCATACATTTAAGATTTGCCTTGCCCTCTGCAATTTCGTTGTCACCGAGGACTACTGTATATTTTGCGCCGATTTTGTTGGCGTATTTCATTTGCGCTTTGAGTCCGCGTCCGACGATGTCGGTTTCAGCGAAAAAGCCCTCTTCACGAAGCATTGTTGCCAATTTGAGTGCCATTTTTGCCGCATTGTCGCCCATCGGTGCGATATAAATGTCGCAAGTTTTTTCCTGCGGTACTTCGCATCCCTGCGCTTGCATAATCATATTGAGTCGTTCAAGTCCCACCGCAAAGCCGAGTGCAGTCGTTTTTGGTCCGCCCATCTGCTCAACGAGTCCGTCATAACGTCCGCCGCCGCAAACGGTTGACTGTGCGCCGAGGTCGGTCGAAACAAACTCGAAAACAGTACGAGTATAGTAATCGAGTCCTCTGACAATGGTGGGGTTTACGATATATTTGATATTCATTTGATCGAGATATGCCTTTACCCTGTCGAAATGGTCGCGGCAATCGTCGCAAATATAATCAAGTACCGTCGGTGCATCCTTTGCAATACCCTTGCAAACGGGTGACTTACAATCGAGGATTCGCATCGGGTTGCGGTCAAGTCGGCTAAGACATGTTTCGCACAACTCGTCCTTGTGCGAGCTGAAATATTCTCTCAGTGCATCATAGAACTTTGCACGGCATTCGGGGCAACCAATCGAATTTATTTCGAGGGAAAGATTCTTTATCCCCAGTGCCTCAAATGCAGATGCGGCAAGTGAAATCACCTCAGCATCGGCTGCCGGTTCAGCTGCACCAAAGCACTCGACACCAAACTGATGGAATTCGCGAAGTCGTCCTGCCTGCGGCTTTTCGTAACGGTAGCAAGAGGTGACGTAGCTCACCTTTTGCGGTAATGCTTCGTTATGAAGTCCGTGTTCGAGAAAAGCACGAACCGCACCCGCAGTACCCTCCGGACGAAGAGTAATCGAACGGCCACCGTTATCGTCAAAGGTGTACATTTCCTTCTGAACAACGTCGGTTGTGTCCCCTACCGACCTAACAAAAAGCTCGGTATGTTCGAAAACGGGTGTACGAATTTCGCGGAAGCCGTATAGCTTTGCCGTTTCGAGTAATGTTTTTTCGATATGCTGCCAACGATGGCTATCGGCCGGCAGAACGTCGCCGGTCCCTCTTATTGCTTGAGTTAAAAGTGCCATAATTATCACCTTTTTCATAAAAAATAATAAAACCCGAACAAGCCCATTGATAAAAAAGGCCTGTTCGGGGACGAATTTGAGTTAATAAAAAATTCGCGGTGCCACCCCGATTGGCAAAAAAGTGCATAATGCTACCATTTTTTGCCCATCTTTGATAAATCCTTTAACGCAGGTGTACGGGGACATTTTATCGTCCCGACTCACAGATGTCTTCCCCCGCTGTTATTGTCCAAAGTGCGCTTTCAGTCGCGACGCACTATCCCTGTTGGTAACGGCGATATACTACTTCTGATCAAGGTCGTTATTTTATTAAACTTATTTATTAAAATCGATTAGGGAGCCTTTCTGATGTCGCGCCAATCGAGGTCTCCTCTTTCGAGACCGTGAATGAGCATTTCTGCTGTTGCAATATTGGTTGCAACAGGGATATTATGAACGTCACAAAGACGCAAAATATTCTTTTCGCTCGGTTCGTGATCCTTTACTGTAAGCGGATCGCGGAACAAAAGAACGAGGTCGATTTCATCGCAACCGATGCAAGCGGCAATCTGCTCCGCGCCACCCTGCGAACCGCTCAAAAATCTCTCGATTTTAAGTCCGGTAGCTTCGGAAACAATCTTTCCCGTTGAGCCGGTTGCGCAAATCTGATGACGGCTCAAAATACCGCAATATGCAATACAAAACTGTACCATCAATTCTTTTTTTGCGTCGTGTGCCATTAAAGCAACCTTCATTTTATTTTCACTCCAAATCTTTTATACTCTAGTTGGTTATATTCTACTAATTTTTTTAAGTGCGATATTCATACCGCAAATACGCTTTACTATTCGTCCACAGGCACGTGCTGCCTTTCCCTTCATGAGCGGATGACCTTTTTTCATAATCTTGTCATCGAAAGGAACAATGCCGAGCAGCTGAATGCCCGTGTCGTCGATGATGCTATCGATAAGACGGATGTCGCGACGCTTTAAGTATCGGCGGTCAAAGCGATTGATTACCATTTGATATTTTTTTTCGCCCATTTGGTCGATAAGGTCGCCAACCCTGGACGCATCGCGAATACACACCGCATCGGGACTGACTACCACGATTATTTCCTCCGCGCAGCCAACCGTCGCTCTAAATCCGCGACCTATACCAGCCGTCGAATCGATGAAGATATATTCGTACTCTTTTTTCAGCTTTTCAATAAGTTCGGCAAGTCCATCGCCGTCGAGCTCGCCGAATACGGCAGGTGCGGCAATAAAATCGACCCCACTTTTTGACGGGCAGATGGCGGCACTAATGTCGCAACGGTCACCCAGCACGTCGCTGAGATTGAAAACAACATTTTCCGAAACGCCAAGCATAATATCAATACAGCTCAGCCCTTCGTCGGCGTCGATAAGAAGAATCTTTTTTCCCTGACGGGCAAGCTGCATGCCAAGTGAGCAGGCCAATGTCGATTTACCGACGCCGCCCTTTCCCGATACGACCGCTATTGCACGTCCTGTGCGTTCATTTTGCACGGCAAAAAACTCTCCTTTTCGATAAAATTACAACCTTTCCATAATTTTATCATACATTACGGCTTTTGTCAAAAGAAATATATCCAAATTATTGAAGCAGTGTATTAACCTTTTGTCCCGTATAAATTTCGTCCGAATTGTAGAAATATGCGTCGAAAATACTCTTTGCCACCGGGGCGATTGACGAGCCGTGTCCACCGTTTTCGATAATAATTGAAATAGCAATTTCGGGGTCGTCGTAGGGCGCAAAGCCGATAAACACCGCGTTATCGATTCCTGTCGGCGACTGGGCAGTACCCGTTTTTCCCGCAACCTTTATCGAATAGTTGCCAAAAGTACCGCGTGCAGTACCGTCGGAGGTTACGCGGAGCATTCCTTCCTTAACCGCCTTGTACGCGTCGGCAGAAATTTCGGTTTCATTGAGTAGCTCGACAAAATCGTCATCAACCATTTTATCCAGCGAATAGCTTGAAACTGATTTAATCAGATGGTTTTGATACCTTTTTCCTCCGCTGGCAAGGGTGGCAGTGTACTGGGCAAGCTGCAAAGGTGTAAAGTTATTATCCGACTGGCCGATTGCCGCCTGAATTGTGTCACCTGCCTGCCAAATCTTACCCATCCTTTCGGCATAGTCGGGACCGGCTAAAATTCCTGACGATTCGCCGATTTCGACGCCGGTTTTGACTCCCAGACCAAGTTGTTCGCAGTATTTATTGAGATTAGTTATACCGATTCGGTAGCCAAGCTCAAAGAAAAAGCAGTTGCACGATTTTGAGATCGCGGTAGAAACATTTATCGAACCGTGACGGCCGAGGCAGGACGGCTGATAATCCTTGAATCGAGTGTATTTTTTATTACACGAAATGTAGGACGAGGTATTGATTATACCATTTTGAAGTCCGATAAGAGCGACCGCCGGCTTAAAGGTCGATCCCGGCTCGTACGCTCCGTAAAATGCACGGTTAAAAAGCGGCAAGGATTTGTCGGTTGCGAGCTTTTCATAATTTTTTACATAATCGTCCATGCTGTAATAGGGGTAACTTACGGCGGCAAGAATTTCGCCGCTATTAACGTCGGTTACGACAACCGCCGCACCCGATACGTCATTTTGACTGGACGTTTTTCTATTCTCTTCGTTTATTTTATCAATCGAGGTTTTGAGCGCCTGCTGAGCAACACGCTGCAAATTCTTATCTATCGTGAGCTGGACGGTGTTTCCCGCTACCGCTTCCTTTACCACGTCGGACGAAATGATTTCGCCCGTTACCGACTGAACGATTTTCACCTTTCCGTCGGTGCCTTTGAGATATTTTTCGGCAGCATATTCGATGCCTGATTTACCGATTTTGTCATTCATATTATACTCGCCGCTGTCCTTTACCTTTTCCCATTCCTCAGCGGTGAGAAGTCCGACCGTGCCTAAAATATGACTTGCAATTTCGGGGTCGGGATATTCCCTGAATGTTGCGGCTTTAATCACAACGCCCTTTAAAAACATCGAATTTTCTTCCACAATTTCGACAGTTTTGGTATTTACGTCCTCGGCAAAGGTAAAGGGCAAGGAAATAGAATAATCGCTGATGTCCATTGAATATCTGACACCCATGATTATTCTCTGCTCGCTCTTTTCATATCCTTCGAGCTTGTATTTCTTCACCATCGCGTCAAAGCAGTTTTCTGCCGTGGCGTAGTCGTTTAGCTCGAGCTTTGATTTCATAACGCCGATGGAATATTCCATATCATCCGAAAAGCCGTATGGCTTTGTAACCTTGAGCGGCAATTTGTCGGTCCATTTCTGGTCGCTACCGGTAAGAAGTCGAGTCAACTTTAAAATAGTTTCGTTAAGTGAAGAGGTCGGCAGATATGCCGCGTCAAAAACGATATTAAAGCCCTCACGGTTGATAACAAGGGGGCGTCCGTATCGGTCGATGATTTCTCCTCTAGCCGCGTGGACGGTCAAGGTGCGATGGCTGGAAGTGTCGGCCTGGGCTAAATAAATGTCCGCGTTTACAATCTGTAATTCTGCCATTTTGCCCGAAAAGCAGGCAAGCGTAATCGCAAGTATGCATATAAGCGCAATAAACCGCTTATAAAACGGCTTTCTCTTTTGATAATAATACTTCATAGCCGACTCCTCCCTTCGTCATTTTTTCATAAAGTTAATCGGTTAATCGTTTTTCAGCTTTCTGGTCATATAACCTACAAAAATGTAAAACGGCAGGGTGAATAACCAGCTATAAATTGCCATCGGCATATATCGGATCATAAGCGAATATGCTCCGTCGGTAACCCCTGCAAGCTGATGGAAGCAAAGCCAATAAACGAAAAAGTATAAAAAGCAACCCATTCCGCTGAGTAGTAGCGCGGTTGCAGGCGTGCGATTGAGCAAAAACTGAATAAGCAAGCCGCAGATAATACACAAAACAAATAAAATCGTGGTATTAAATCCGCTCACTTTTGACCAGCTTATGTCCATTAGCATTCCTGCCGCAAAGCCATAAACAAATCCCGCCGTTTCGGGATTGAACATAGTCACGCATATTACAAACGGGATTACCGGAATAGCTCGCAGTCCCGCAATTTCGGGAAATGCGTTTATCGAATTTTGCCATAAATAAAGGAGGATACATATCAAGAAAAGCATGGTGTGATAGACATAGCGTCTGTAATTTCCGCCTCTCATTTAACGTATCCCTCCTTTTTTAGTAGATTATTTCAAATTGGTTTGGCCCTCGAATGAAGTGATAATCATAACACTTCTCAAATTGTCAAAATCGACGGCTGTATCAATAACGGCATACGAGGTTATGTCCCCTTTATCCTGGCCCATTGTGGCTACCGTACCGATAACCAAGCCACCGGGGAAAATGCCTCCGCCACCCGACGTAACTATGCTGTCGCCTATTGCAACGGTGCAGTCGCGGGTAAGGTTATTGAGGCGGCACTGGTCATTTTTGGCCAATTTTGCCGAGCCAACACAAATTCCGCTGTCGTCGGTACGGGTATCGTATGCACCAACCTTTAGCGTCGGGTCGAGTACCGTCACAACGGTAGAGCTGGTGAGCGAAACACTCTTTACATACCCGATGAGTCCCTCGGCGGTAATTACCGGGTCGTAAGGGGCAATACCATTCAAACTGCCACCGTTTATGGTAAATGCGCCGTAAAGGTCGGACGCATCAACCGACACAACCTTTGCCGAGCAGAATTCAAAGTCCTCGTGCTTTTCCTTTAAGCCGAGGTAATCCTTGTAAAATTCATTCTCGATAAGGGCGGTTTCATATTCTGTTTTTTCCTCTGTTAAGGCGGCTATTTCCTCGCGCAAGGTAGCATTTTCGAGTTCTAATTCGCGTATCTTTGACGGAGCTGAAAAAATGTCGCCAATATACTTGCACACCGAATTG
>JAFOCH010000152.1 GCA_017381395.1 Clostridia bacterium | reverse complement strand
GTTGACTAAAAAGTGGATTTGTTATAAAATTATTTTAATATTTTTTTGGAGTTGATATAAAATGGCAGAAATTAAAGCATTTAAGGCACTCCGCTTTACCGAAAAGGCAGGAGAAATCGCCGAGCTTTGCTGTCCTCCTTATGACATTATTTCCGAGGAACAGCGACTTGAATTTTTAAAGAAAAACGAGCATAACATTATCCGTCTTGAATTGCCGAAGGGTGACGACCCGTATAAAGAAGCGGCTAACGTACTCGTCGATTGGGAAGAAAACGGAATTATCGCCTGTGACGAGCAGGAAGGTGTTTACGTTTATGAAGAAAAATTCAGCGTAGAGGGCGTAAATTATTCCTTCAAGGGTATCGTTTGCCGAGTAAAGATTGAGGAATTTTCAAAGGGAGTTGTTCTTCCGCACGAAGAAACCTTGTCAAAGGCAAAGCAGGACAGATTCAATCTTTTCAAAGCTACCCGTTGCAATTTTTCACAGATTTATTCACTTTACAAGGATGAAAAGGGTGAAACAGCCGAGCTTATCAATCGTCTTTCAAGCGGTACTCCCGACCAGAGTTTTACCGATTCTGACGGTGTAACTCATTCACTTTGGGCAATCTACGACGAGCAGGCACTTGCTACTCTTACTGCCCAGTTTGCCGACAGAAAGTTGTATATTGCCGACGGCCATCACCGTTACGAAACATCACTTAATATGCGCAATCACCTTCGCGAAACCGAAAATGCCGAAATCGGAGCAGCTTCGGACTATTGCATGATGACACTCGTTGACCTCGATGACGACGGACTTGTCGTATTCCCGACACATCGAATTGTACGCGACCTCGACAGCTTCAATTCCGACGAAGTAATCGCTAATTGTGCCGACTATTTCGATATTACACTCCTTGCTAACGAGGGCGAAATAAAGCCCTTCCTCGATATGAAATACGCCGATGGTAAAAAGGCAGTTGTCATGTACAGCGGTGATAAAATAGCCCTTATGACACTCAAATCAATGCAGCCGCTTTGCGATATGTACCCGAATGCAAGCGAAGCATTACGCGGACTCGACGTAACCGTTCTCCATAGCTTGATTTTAGAGAGAATTATGAAGATTGATAAGGAAAATATGGCTAATCAAATCAATTTGACCTATACTCGTGACCAGGCGGAAGCTATCGAATGGGTAAATACAAATAAGGCAAATTGCTGCTTTATTATGAATCCCACACGTGTTAGTGAAATCAGCGCAGTTGCTACCGCAGGCGAAAAAATGCCGCAAAAATCAACCTATTTCTATCCGAAGCTTATCACCGGTCTTGTAATGAACAAATTCGGCGAAATGAAATAAGATAAGCAAATTAAAAACGCTGTGAAACGTTTGGTTTCACAGCGTTTTTTTGTATCATTTATTATAATAATTCGATGTTGCTTTCCTTGCATTTCTGTCGCATATCCTCGGGCCAGAGTGATGTCTGTACCTCGCCGATATGCGCCTTTTCGAGAAGTTGTAAGCAGATACGCGATTGACCGATACCGCCGCCTATCGTGAGGGGGAGAGTACCGTCCAAAATTCCCTTGTGATAGGGGAAATTGCGTCTTTCTTCTGCACCTGCTTTTTTAAGCTGCTCGTCGAGCGACTTTTCATCAACGCGGATACCCATGCTCGAAATTTCGATTGCGCAGTCGAGAATATCGTTCCAAACCATAATATCACCGTTGAGCGACCAGTCGTCATAGTCGGGAGCTCGGCCATCGTGCTTGTTTCCGCTTTTTAGCTTTTCGCCGATTTGCATGATGAAAACGGTACCGTGCTTTTTGGTGATCTCATTTTCGCGCTGTTTTCCCGTAAAGTCGGGGTACATATCCTCAAGCTCCTGCGTGGTGATAAAGAAAACGTCCTCATTAAGTCTCTTTGTCAGCTGGGGAAATGCCTCGTTGAGCACGTCCTGAGTTTCGGCGAGTGCCTTTATAATTTTGGTCACCGTATCCTTTAAAAAGTCGATGTTTCTATCCTCGCGGTCGATAACCTTTTCCCAGTCCCACTGGTCGACGTAAATCGAGTGCAGATTGTCGCAATCGTCGTCGCGGCGAATTGCATTCATATCGGTAAAGATACCTTCACCTGCGCCGTAGCCATAGCGGTAAAGGGCCATTCGCTTCCATTTTGCGAGGGACTGAACTACTTCGCAAATGCCCTCGATATTCTTCATGTCAAATTCAACCTTGCGCTCGATTCCGTTGAGGTCGTCGTTGATACCGCTTGCCTTTGTAACGATAACGGGTGCGGTTACGCGGTCGAGATTAAGCGCACGACCGAGCTTTACCTGAAAGGTGTCCTTCAGCAGCTTGATAGCACGTTGAGTTTCGCGTAATGTAAGGTTGGATTTATAGCCCTTTGGCAGAATGAGGTTGCCCATTTTATTATCACTCACTTCTGAAAAATAGAAAAAATATAGTAAATTATACCACCAATAAAATATTTTGCAACAAATCAGTCGATTTTTATATCTTTTTCTTCATAGTTGCCCATTAAGGTAAACTCGTCAAGCTCCTCGCTGAGCGAATTTATTGTGCAAAGTGTGTCCTTGCTAATCAGCTTTCCGATAAGGTCAACGTAGAAAAGATACTCGAAATTATGATTTTTAATCGGTCTTGATTCGATTTTTGACATATTGAGTCCTGCGGCGGCAAATCGTGAAAATACCGAGTACAATGCACCCGGCTTATGCGGAATACTGAAAACAATGCTGATTTTATCCGCATTTTCACTTGTATAAAACTTGTTCGACACCGAAACGAATCGAGTAACGTTGCAGTCGGACGAAGCAATATTCTGCGCCAGTATTTTCATACCGAATTCATTTGCCGCGGCTGTCGAGCCGATTGCACCGACCTGCTTGTTATTCATTTCGGCCGCCTTTTTGACACCGATTGCGGTGTTTAAGCAACCGACCGGTTCAATTCCGTTTTTATCAAGAAATTCAGCGCATTGACGAAGTGCTTGTTCGTGAGAAAGCGCCTGCTTAACGTCGCTGATTTCTGCGTCCTTTGTGCCAATCAAATTGTGCGAAATTCTCGCGTCAACCGCATTAGCGATATAGAACTTTCTCTCAATCAAAAGGTCGTACACCTCGTGAACCGAACCTGCCCACGAATTTTCAACCGGGACAACGCCGATTTCAGCGTCACCTCTCTCAACCGCGTCAAAAACGTCGCTAAATCTTTCGCAAAAGATGATTTCAGCGTTTTTATAAATATGTTTTGCCGTAGCGTATGAGTAGGCACCCTTAACGCCCTGGCATGCGACCTTTTTTACGCTGTCGAGGTCAAGCGACTCCGCCTTTATACCCAGCTCCGAGTTTACGAGAGGGTATTGAAGCGCGCGACTTTGCTCCATAATGGTCGAGTAAATGAGTCGAGCCGCACGTCCGTATTCGCCGCCCAGATTATCTACTTTATCAAGTATTGCCTTTTCTCTTTCGGCGTCAAATACCTTTTTGCCGTTATTGATTTTATACTCGGCGACCGAAAGGGAAAGGTTCATTCTCTTTTTAATCAGCTCAACAATATCCTTGTCGATTTTATCAATATCGACTCTAATTTCGTCCAAGTTCATATAATTCCGTTACCTTTCAAAATATCGCAAATCACAAAGCAAACTAGGTTTTCGATAGCGGCAAGTCCGCGTACAACTACGCAGGGGTCATGCCTGCCCTTTATCAAAAGGGTTTCGGTTTCCATCGTATTAAGATTCAGGGTTTCCTGTGCCTTTGAAATTGATGGTGTCGGCTTTAAAACTGCCCTGAAAATGACCGGCATTCCGTTCGAAAGACCGCCCAGAATACCGCCGTTGTTATTGCTTACGGTTGCGATTTTTCCGTCCTTGTTTACGTATCGGTCGTTGGCTTCGCTGCCAAGCATTTTATCAAAGCCGAATCCTGCACCGAATTCGATTCCCTTCACGGCAGGGACGCCGAAAAGCGCCTCGCTAATGCGACTTTCAATCGAGCCAAACATTGTGTCACCGCATCCGGCAGGAAGCCCTACCACCGCGATTTCTACAGTACCGCCAATCGAATTGCCGTCCATTCGGGCGGCTTCGATTTTTTCGCGCATTTTATCCTCGGCTGCTTTATCAACCGTCGGAAAAACGAGTTTATTCAGCCCATTTAATTGCTCGGCGTCAACCTTTACGGGGTCAAAGGCGGTGTCGCCAACTCCGCCAATCGAATACACATGACCGCCAACGGTGATTCCGTGCTTTTCGAGAATTTGACGGCATACCGCACCCGCAAATGTCATCGGTGCAGTGAGTCGTCCCGAAAAATGTCCCGAGCCGCTTAAATCATTGTTTCCGTCAAAGCGGATAGATGCAGGATAGTCGGCGTGTGAGGGTCTGGGCATTATTTCAAATTCGCTGTAATCGCTCGACCTTGTATTCGTATTGTAAATCACGGCACAGAGAGGCGCACCCGTAGTCACCGAGCCCTTAATTCCCGATAAAATCTCGGGAATATCGTCCTCTTTTCGTGGAGTTGCCGTCTTATCTTTGCCGGGAGCTCGTCTTGCCATCTGCTCGGCGATTTTATCAAAGTCGAGCTCAATCCCTGCAGGCAACCCATCGATAACCGCGCCAATCGCCTTTCCGTGACTTTCGCCGAATATTTGCAGCGAAATGTATTTACCTATGTTAGATGACATTTACAGTACCCCCGACGCTCGCAAAATCTTCAAAAAATTTGGGATATGATTTATTTACCGCCT
>JAFOCH010000151.1 GCA_017381395.1 Clostridia bacterium | reverse complement strand
TGACCTTTACTTCAAAAGGCTTTTCCGACCAGAAATAGCGTCCCTTGGAGGATACCATAATGGGTGCGAACTGATCGCAACCGCAGTACTTGGCTCCCGTAAACATGGACGCGTCGCTGTCACTTGTTTCATTAAAGGGCATTTTATGGCCGTGGCTGACTGCGCCCGCCCACCAATATTCTCCTTCAAGCATTTTTATTTGCATAATTTTCTCCATTCTGCAACGGCTTGATTTTGTTATGTTTCGCCCACCGTGCATACATTATAATTTTACCACAAAATGCCCCTTATGTCAAGGACATAAGGGGCATTGATGAAGATTATTTTCACATATTATTGAGTTTTTCGATGACCGCCGCAACAACGTTTTCGCAGCAGCTTTCTTGCATTACGAAATCCGCGATTTTTTTCACGGAATCCAAGGAATTTGAAGGCGAGAAGGCAATGTCGGCATTTTTGAGCATCAGCAGATCGTTTTCCGCATCGCCTACGGCAACGACCTTTTTGAGCTGCGGCAAAAGCTTCTTTATTTCAAGCAACGCCAGACCTTTGTTTGCCTCCTGCGGCATCATTTCACAGCAGTACCCGAAGGAGCGCATAAAATCATAGCCCTCGGTTGCTCCGTGGATACGAGCCGCTGTCTCAAAGGCATCGGTTTCTTCCTTTGTTGCCAGCCAGAATGAAAGCTTCAGGAGGTTGCCGGGGAAGGAACGGTAATCGGGGAATTCTTTCGAGGGGATTCCCGAGATCGCATCCTGAATATCATTTCCGCCGTTTCTTCGGTAAAGGCAGTTTGTGTCGTCGTTTGTGATCTCTATGCAAACGTTGGGAAATTCCCGATCGACCCAATCAAGAAAGGGGTAGATTTCATCGCCAAGCGTCGAGAGATACCTTTTGTCCTTGGTGCGAAAATCGTAAAGGCAGGAACCGTTGTAGCAGATGGAATAGGTGTTTGAGTTAACGAGCTCGTCGTAGCGGCTAAGCTCACCGTCGGTTCTGCCAGATGCAAACGCAAAAAGCCCGCCCTCTGCCATGAATTCCTTTATGGCATCAAGGTTTCCTTTGTCAACCTCTTGCGTTTGCGAGTTTATGAGGGTACCGTCCATATCGCAAACAAGTAAATATCCGTCGAATCTTCCCATCTCAGTTTCCTTTTTTCAGTTCCTTTTTGTCTGCTCCGGTGAGCTTTACTTCCTCCATGGGCGCTCCGTCCTCATAGATACAGAGCGCGCCGTAGGGATCCTTCTCGTAATTCACGTCACCCTTGTAATAAACGTCCACAAACATTCCCACCGCGTCCTCGCGTGAAACGTTCTCAAAAACGTAACGGCGGTAGCTATATAGACGCTTGTATGCCGTTTCCGGCTCGCCCGTGGGGTGATAACGCTCCTCCGAAAGTGCCTCGGGATCTGTGTTGTCGGTTATGTCCATTGGAGTTTTGTCGATGGTCTTTACGATAGATACGTCAAAAAGCTCATCGGTCTTTTCGGGGACGGACTCAAGTCCGTAATCCTGCGCCAGCTTGCGCAGTGTGCTGTTGTTGTAGCGCACTACGATCTGTATTTGATTTGCTTCGGGTATGAAAACGCACTGGCGAACTGCAAAAAGTCCGTTTGAGGTGAGCGTTCTCTGCTCCTGGGTCTCGAGAAGCAGCTGCCCGTCCTCATAAGCCTCACGGAGAGAGTCGTTTACCGTCAGGCGTTGAATTTTTGCGGGGTCTCCCGAAAAAAGCACGCGCCAGAGCATTATTGCGTTTACTATTATAACGAAAAGGTAAAAAAGAACCTTTACGGAAATTTTGAATATCTTTGAGCCTTTTACCATTTCCTTATCCTTTCACTTGATTTCTCGGTATATTATACTCTTTCGGCGCTCTTTTGTCAATATTGCTTGACAGAAACGCTGCAAAATTATATAATGGAAAGGTAAAGCTAAAATCAACGAAAAGGATTTTTTTGAAATGTACGAATACAGTTTTATTCCTCAACAGAAAAATAAATATGCGCAGTTTTTGTGCATACTCGGCTTTGGCGTGGGACTTGGATTTTTCTATGCCGCAAATCTGTTCAATCCTCCGTACCTTTATCAGACGGTCGGGGTGTGCTTCCTTGTTCTCGCAATTTTTATGGCGACGAGATACGTGGTAAAGCAGTATGCTTACTCCACCACCGATCGCGGAATGGCGGGATACGATCTGGTTATCAACGAGGTTGGGGCGAAAAAATCCACGGTGGTTTGCAGAATTGCCATCGACGAGATAACAGAATTCGTGCCCGCAGGGAAGGGCGTTGGCAGAAAATTGAGGCGCGATAAGCCCTTTTGCTATAACTATTGTCCCGAGATTTTTTCGCGCGATGCGTATTTTATCAAGGCATCGCTTCCCGAGGGCGTGGCGTTGATAAAATTCTGCCCCGATGAGAAGATGATTGGAATTCTGAATGCGCTTTTGGGGCAGAATGTAACCGAGTCGAAAAAAGAAGGATAAATTATTTGTGAAAAACACTTGACAAAGCGGCACTTTTGGGGTATAATACCAAGGTACAAATTGAGAAACGGCGTTTGTCACATAGGAAATATATCTCACAAAATAGGTTGAATATATCCTAGAGAAATGGTATATTATAGATACTAGGAGGTGTTTTTGTGACGATTGATACTAATACAATGGTCTCAATAACTGAGG
>JAFOCH010000020.1 GCA_017381395.1 Clostridia bacterium | reverse complement strand
GGTAACGAGAACGGCACTTGCCATTTTATCATGCTCGGCCTGGGAAAGTAAATCGGCGGCAACAAACTTTGGATTGCTGGTCGAGTCGGCTACAACGAGGATTTCGCTCGGTCCTGCGATCATATCAATCGACACCTTGCCGAACACCTGATTTTTTGCCTCGGCAACGTATGCATTACAGGGTCCGACAATTTTATCAACTTTTGGCACGCTTTCGGTACCGTAGGCAAGGGCGGCTACTGCTTGAGCTCCGCCAACCTTAAAAATGCGGTCGACTCCCGCAATCTTTGCCGCCGCCAAAATAACGGAGTTTACCTTTCCGTCACTGCTCGGCGGTGTAACCATAACAATTTCGTTACAGCCGGCTATTTTGGCGGGGATGCTATCCATCAAAACAGTGGACGGATATGCCGCCGTGCCGCCCGGTACGTACAAGCCGACCTTTTCGATCGGGATAATCTTTTGACCCGTTACAACGCCGTCCTTTTCATTGAGGATAAAGCTGTTTCTGACCTGCTTTTCGTGAAAGGCACGGATATTATTGGCGGCTTCGCGGATAATTTCGATAAATTCGGGTGAAACAGAGGCAATCGCCTCGTCAATTTCGTCGGCGGTGACCTCGAGAGCGGTCAAATCGGCTCGGTCAAATTTTTTTGAATACTCAAAAAGCGCCTTGTCACCATTGGTTATTACGTTATCAATTATTTCGGTTACGACGTCGGCAACCCCGGCGTCGATATTATCACGGGCAAAAATTTCGTCATTCGAAACCTCGCCGTAATTGTAAATCTTAATCATTTGCTTTCACCTGTTCTCTTATCGACTGAACGATTTTTTCAATTTGGGTTCCTTTAAACTTGAAGCTCGATTTATTTGCAATGAGACGAGCGCTGATGGGGACAATGGTACTTTTTACCGACAGATTGTTTTCTTTAAGTGTTGTTCCCGTTTCGACAATGTCAACGATAACGTCCGACAGTTTTAAAATCGGGGCAATTTCGATTGAGCCGTTGAGCTTGATTATATCAATTTCGCGTCCAATCGAGGCATAGTAATCGGCGGCGATATTAGTGAATTTGGTCGCGACCTTTAACCTTCTGTTTCCGTCGTCGTAAAAGTCGTCGGGTGCCGCTACCGCCATTCTGCACTTTCCTAAATTGAGATCCAAAAGCTCGTAAATATCGGGATTGTATTCGAGCAGGATATCCTTTCCCGCAACGCCGATGTCGGCCGCCCCGCGCTCAACATAAATGGCTACGTCCGACGGCTTTACCCAAAAATAGCGAACCTGCTTTTCCTCATTTTCGAATATCAGCTTTCGGTTATTTTCCTTTATGGAAGGACATTCAAAGCCGGCCGCCTCAAACATGGCATAAACCTTTTCGCCGAGGCGTCCCTTTGGCAAGGCAACGTTAAGCATTCTCTTATCCTTCCTTTCTCAAATCAATTATCTGCTTGCAGCGAATATTTGTGTTGTCGTCGCTCTGCACCGATACGGTTTTATTCTCGCCGACCGTCTTTTCCACCATTTCAGCAAGGCGGCATTTATCGGTATTTTGGTCGTAAATTATCACCACGTCAACGTCGTATTCAGCACGGTCGGTGGGCATCTCGTCAAGCAGGTCGAGATAAATCGCAAAGCCGACTGCCCCCGAAGTTCTCTTCATCTTTTTGAGCAGGTTGTCGTACTGACCGCCCGTCAAAACGCTCTGAGAAATGCCCGAAATAAAGCCGCGGAAAACAATTCCGTTATAATAGTTTGTGTCGTTAACCGTCGAGAAGTCAAAAAGAATTTTATCACCAAACGGCAGAGCGTCGAGCATATCGGACAATGCCTTTAACTCAGCTAAGCATTCGTCGGCTACACCCTTTAAGCTCGGCTCAATTTGAGCTATTACCGATTTTCTCTCGCCGTAAACCGAGATAAGCTTTAAAATGCGCTCTCTGTTTTCGTCGGCGATTTCGTATCGGTCAAATGTATTTATCAAATCGTGCGAATTTTTTTCTGCTATGTATTTCAGTGCTTCCTGCTTGAAATTATTGTTCTGGCAGGCATCTTCTAGAAGGGCGGAAATAAGTCCCAAATGCGAAATTTCGATAACAAAATTATCCGAAATGAGCGAAAGACTCTTTGACGCGAGCATAACCATTTCGTACAGGTCGTAAAGGTCGATTTCGCCAATACATTCAATACCCGTCTGCATAATTTCCTTAAACTGATGGGTATTATCCGAAACGCGATATACATTCTCGTTGTAACAAACCTTTTGCTTTTCGCCCGGCTTGTCCTCGCCGTTTTTGATAATGGAAAGGGTAACGTCCGGCTTTAACGCGAGGAGCTTTCCATTGGTATCGTTAAAGGAAATGATACGGTCGCTGACGAGAAAATCCTTGTTCTGAATATAAAACTCGTATTCCTCAAACTTGCTCATTTTAAATGGCATATAGCCATACTGCTGGTAAAGTGTACGAAGGGCAAAAATCGCCTTTTCTTCGCTACGTAAAATGTTATTCATATTACTTTTTTCCTCTTTCGATAACTATCTTATATCCGCCTGTGCCATATTCAAGGCATTTGCTTACGCGGCTAATTGTAGCGGTGCTGGCTCCTGTACTTGCGGTAATTTTGGCATAACTAATGCCTTCGTCAAGCATCTTTGCTACCGACAGACGCTGTGAAATATCGAGTGCCTCCTTTATGGTACATACGTCCTCTAAAAAGGCATAGATTTCGTCCTTTGTTTTAAGTGATAATAATGCTTCGCACAGCTCGTCTGTGCTTTTATTATGCCAATTGCTCATAATGTCCTCCAAAAATACTTTACTCCGCTAATGCGCTAATGTAATGAATTATAATACGATTACCCCACATAGTCAATAGCATTTTTTCATTTTTTTACGCTAATTTTTGCTTTTATTGATAAAAAAGAATATTGCACCCGATTTTTGCGGATAATATAACAAAATAATCAAAGGATGTTAGCTATGAATGCCGTAAATAAAAACAAAATTATCCGATTTGAAAATCCGCCGCAGGTCATTTCCTTTGCCGCTGCAGTTGGCAAAAAAGAAGGTGAAGGCCCCTTTGCCGCATATTTTGACTGCATTGACACCTCCCCTTCTCCCGACGGCTCATGGGAAAATGAAGAAAGCTCACTTCAGCGCAGAGCTCTCCACACCGCACTCAAAAAAGGTGGATTTGCGCCGAATGATATTGATATTCTGTATGCGGGCGACCTGCTTAATCAAAGTATGAGCTCGACCTTTGGTCTGCGTGATTTCGGTATTCCATTTGTGGGACTTTTTGGTGCCTGCTCGACAATGGCACTGTCACTTGCGATGGCGTCGGTTGCCGTAATGAGCGGTGCCGCAAACACGGCTGCCGCCGTCACCTCCTCGCATTTTTGTACCGCCGAGCGTCAATTTCGTACACCCGTCGATTACGGCGGTCAGCGTACCCCGTCGGCACAATGGACGGTGTGCGGCTCGGGTGCAGTTATCCTATCGGCTCAAAGAAAGGTGCGGCAAAATGGAGAGATACACATTCCCGATATCATGCTCGGAAAAATCGTCGATTACGGTCAAAAGGACGCCAACAATATGGGCGCCGCCATGGCACCTGCCGCCGCGGACACCATTTCGCATTATTTACGTCAGTCAAAGACCTCTCCAGACGACTATGACGCAATCATCACGGGCGACCTCGGATGTGTCGGCTCGTCACTTTTATACCAGCTGATGAAAAGCGACGGCGTGGACATTTCGGGCGTTCACAAGGATTGCGGCATGATGATTTTTGACCGCGAAAAGCAGGACGTTCACTCGGGCGGCTCGGGATGCGGCTGTGCGGCAAGTATGCTTTGCGGCTATTTTCTGAACAAGATAAAAAGTGGCGAAATGAAAAACATCCTTTTCTGCGCTACGGGTGCGCTGATGTCGACCACCTCGTCGCAGCAGGGTGAAAGCATACCCGGTATTTGCCACCTCGTTCATATTCAAGGATAATTTTTTCGGGCGTACATTAGAGCGAATTGTACGCCTTTTTTTGATTTTTCATAATCTAGTCGGCAGCGAATATACTTTAATTAAAAAGAGATTTCGGGGAGTTAGTATGAAAAAATCATTATCCTTTTGGCAATTTGTCGGATTTGTATTCACGTCGGTGGTCGGTACGCTGCTTCATTTCCTATACGAATGGACGGGTGAAAGCGTGATAGTCGGTCTCTTTTCGGCCGTCAACGAGTCCATTTTTGAGCATATGAAGCTGCTTTTCTTCCCAATGTTTCTTTTCGCTATTATCGAGGCGAAATATATAGGCGAGGAATATGATAATTTTTGGTGCGCTAAACTTGTGGGTATTTTGGTCGGTGTGGGGCTTATTCCCGTGATTTATTACACGTACACAGGCATATTCGGGGTCAATGCCGACTGGTTTAATATCATCATATTTTTCATCACCACCGCCATTTCTTATATAGTCGAAACACGGCTTATGAAAAACGACCGTTGCCGCTGTATTCAGCCGAATTTAGCGAAATTTATAATGGTAATGGTAGCGGCTGTATTTATCGTATTTACCTTCTTTCCACCGAAAATACCGCTGTTCAAGGACCCGATGACAGGCACCTACGGAATACAGTAAAAGCGTACTTGTCACCCGCCGAATATAATGGTCACGGGGTGATAAAATGAACGCTTGTGAAATTACCGCGTCGGTTACCGCGATTGCAAACGCTATTTCGTGTAAGCTGACCGACAAGGAGCTTACCCTACTGGCTTCGGTACTGGTTCAGTTGGGCGACACGCTCGTTACCATCGTTTCGCAAAGGGCACTGTGCGAAAAGGAATGTAAGCAAATAAAATAAACCTTTTCGGGTACACTTAATAAAAAAGGCAATCCGAAAGAGACAATTATGGAAATAGTAAATGTAATTTTAACGTCAATTCTGTCGGCGGCTACACTATTTATAATAGCCAAAATTATGGGACACAAGCAGATGTCACAGCTCGATTTTTTTGATTATATTACAGGAATTACAATCGGCTCAATTGCGGCGGAGCTTGCAACCGAGCTCGAAACCCCTTTGCAGCCGCTGATTGCGATGGCAGTTTACGGAATTATTGCGGTTGGGCTGACGCTGATTACAAGCAAGCTGCCGAAAGCACGGAAATTCATTAACGGCACACCGACGATTATCATGAACAATGGCAAAATTTATCGCAAAAATATGAAAAAGGCGCAGCTTGACCTGAGCGAATTTATGGTAATGTGCCGTCAGGAAGGATACTTTAACCTGAACGATATTGAAACGGCAATTTTTGAGTACAACGGACGGCTGACCATTCTGCCAAAGGCGACCAAGCGGCCCATTATTCCCGAGGATATGGGCATTTCTCCGCAAAGTGAAGGCATCAACACCGAGCTGATTATGGACGGCAGAATAATGGGCGAAAACCTGAAACGAATGGGACTAAACGAAAAATGGCTAAAAAATCAACTTGCCGCGCAGGGATATAAAAGCGAAAAGGAAATTTTCCTAGGACTGTGTGACCAACAAAATCAGTTGACCTTATTTGAAATAAACTGATAGCATTAAAAACAGCGTAGTCGTCCCGACTGCGCTTTTTGAAAATTTCCGCTTTTTAACATAATTTTTTGGCGTTTTTTGTTGAAATATAAACTGCAAAATGATATATTAAATTTAGGAGTATCCCTCTTAAAATAAATACATAAGGAGAAATTATTTATGTTTTGTCAAAATTGCGGCTTTAATTTAGATGACAATGCCGCCTTCTGCCCTAACTGTGGCAATGCTGTTGCAAAAGCTGAAGCTCCAGCACCGGCTGCTGCACCTGTTGCTACACCTGCTCCCGAGCAGACGTATGCTGCTCCTCAGCCCACCTATACCGCACCTCAGCCGACCTACGCTGCTCCCCAGCAGGTGTTCTTAAATCCTGTAACAGCACGTTTTAACGCTGTATTTTCTGACGTACTGTTCATGGTTGTGTGCATTTTAGTAACAGTTTCTGCTGTTTTCTCTTCCTTCAAAGTAACCACAACCGCATGGGGTGGAACTTCAACAAGCTTTAGTCCTGACGTATTCGGTGTCCTCTTTACAATCTTCCTTTGGATGACCTATACCTCGGCTAAAAAGGGTAACATCAACGTTAAGTCGCTTCGTTCAACAAGCGGTACAACCTTAGCTATGTATATAGTTATGTGGGTTGTTGTTGGCCTTTTGGGACTTGCAGGAATTCTTCTTTTAGTTGCCGGTAATGCACTTGGCAGCGAGTTTATGGATGCAATTCCGAGCGAAGTAGGCGGTGCATTTGCTGAAATTATTTACGAGTTGGGTATCAACTCTATCGATGCTTTGTTCACCTTATTTGCAATTATCATGTTGTTTATTGCCGGTATTTTTGCAGTAGTAAACATTTTCTTCTACGGCTCACTGCACAAGTTTGCAAAATCACTTTATACAAGCGCACAGAACGGCTTCGAAAACATCCAGAAGGCAAAGACTTGCAGCACTTGGCTGATTGTAGTTGGTATTCTCAATGCATTAAGTTCATTCAGTGGTGGATTTGCTGGATTTATTGCAGGCGCAGCTCAGTCAGCTACCTACATCATCCTCTTTGTTTGGATTAAAAAGTATTTTACAGCACCCGTTCAAACATTCGTTGCACCTCCCCAGAATTACGTTGGCTAATTAAAAGTCGCTAGGGTGAAACAATGTTTTGTCAAAATTGCGGAGCGTCATTAAATGACGGAGAAAAATTTTGCTACAAGTGCGGCGTAAAACAAGCGCACGCGGACGAATTTAAAGAAACTGAAAAGAATGACGGCGAGGGTAAAATAACGCTCAATAAGGAGCAGAAAAAGACAATTATCGAAACCTGCGTTTACACCGCCCTGCTGATTGGTTTCATCTTTCTTTTATATTCGATACTGAAATATTTGATGTAAGCATAAAAAAAGGATGCAGTCAAATTTGACTGCATCCTTTTTTATTTCACTTTTTTATCAATACATTCCGCCCATGGCACCTGCGGCTGCTGCGTTTGCTGCTGCCTTATCTTCCTTTGTATTGGCTACAAGGGATTCGGTGGTGAGTACCATTGATGCGATTGATGCCGCATTTTCGAGGGCTGAACGGGTAACCTTTGCCGGATCGACAATACCTGCCGAAATCATATCGGTATATTCCTCGTTATAGGCGTCAAAGCCGTAATTTGCCTTTCCACTGTTCTTTATCTTGTCAACGATTACCGAGCCGGCTATGCCCGAATTTCGAGCAATTTGGCGCATAGGAGCTTCGAGTGCCTTTAACACGATGTAGACGCCTGTTCTTTCGTCGCCTTCAACCGTGTCAACAATGGCCTCGACGGCCGATGCCGCATTGATAAGAGCAACACCGCCACCTGCGACAATTCCTTCTTCAACTGCTGCCTTTGTCGATGCGAGAGCGTCCTCGATACGAAGCTTTTGCTCCTTCATTTCGACCTCGGTAGCTGCGCCAACCTTGATAACTGCAACTCCGCCTGCAAGCTTGGCAAGGCGTTCCTGCAATTTCTCACGGTCGAAATCGGAGGTGGTTGTTTCGAGCTGACCTCTGATTTGAGCAACACGGGCAGCGATCATTTCCTTGTTTCCTGCGCCGTCAACGATAATTGTATTTTCCTTTGT
>JAFOCH010000150.1 GCA_017381395.1 Clostridia bacterium | reverse complement strand
CCGTTTAAGTATGTTTTATATACGCCCTGAAACTCGATGAGCGGACGGGCGGTTTGAAGGACAAAATCCTCACTCATAAGGTTAACAACTCCATTAAAATTAAAGACTTAGATTAGTATTTTACAGGATTGGCTGTAAGATATTTCTTGACCATTAGGGCAATCTTGAATACAATCGCATGGTCAAATTCGCGCAAATCGAGACCTGTAAGCTTCTTAATTTTTTCGAGACGGTAAACAAGAGTGTTTCTGTGAACAAAGAGGCGTCTGGATGTTTCGGAAACGTTCAGGTTGTTTTCGAAAAAGCGCTGAATGGTAAAGAGGGTTTCCTGATCGAGCGACTCGATCGAGCCACGCTTAAACACTTCGCGAAGGAATGTTTCGCAAAGGGTGATGGGCAGCTGATAGATAAGACGGGCAATGCCGAGATTATCATAGTTGCAAATGGTTCTTTCGGTGTCGAAGACCTTTCCTACTTCGAGGGCAACCTGCGCTTCCTTAAATGAACGAGCGAGATCCTTTATACCCTCGACGATGGAGCCGATACCGATAACCGCATGAACGTAGAATTCGGTCGAGAGGGTGTCCGAAATTGAACGTGCGAGCTTTTCGAGGTCAGCAGCTTCGACGTTTGACTTAATTTCTTTTACCAAAGCGATGTCGGTATCATTGATGTTGATAACGAAATCCTTTGCTTTATCGGGAAAGAGCTTTTGAAGCACGTCGAAAATAGAAACGTCGTTGTGGGCTGCAACTCGGATGAGAAGAACGGCACGGCTGACGTCATTATTAAAGTGCAGCTCTCTGGCCTTTAAATAAATATCTCCGGCGAGAATATTGTCGAGTATCAGATTCTTTATAAAATTAGCGCGGTCATACTTTTCGTCATAGAACTGCTTAATGTTCGAGAGTGAAACGGCAACAACCGAGGCATATTTTTCTGCCTGCGGGTCGATTCCTTCGACAAAGAGGATGTATTCGTTTGAACCGGTGTTACCGAATGCCTTGTATGTATATGCGCCCTTAACAAAGCTTTCGTTTGAATTGGTGATGTTCATGGCGATTGAGCTGTGAGCTTCACCGATACGTACGAGGTCGCTGCAAGCGATTACCGTTCCTGTTTCGTCGATTACACCGATAACGCGGTCAATCGCATTGTGCATCTGATAAACAATACTCTGAAATAATCTGTTGGACATGCTAAAAATCCCTCTCTCTTTTTTACACATGATTTATCGGCCGGCACTTGTCATAATATACAAATTTCTCCGCAAAGTTGACCGATTATGTAAATTTACATATTCATTTTACACAAATCAAACTGATTTTTCAAGTCAAAATGCAAAAAAACCACAAAACAAGTTACAGAAATATTACAATTTACAATTTGTTCACATTTATAATAAATTTACCAAAAAAGATTCACTGCCTATATACAGTATGTCTGCTATTGTCAAAACCCCTATATCTTCTAAATGTGATTATGACACACAAAAAAGCTCCCCCTCAAAAATCGAGAAGAGCTTTGAAAAAATTTGGAAAAAAATTTATTTGAAACTAAGCAGTTTTAACAAAGCGTCGGTGCCGATTTGTTAAAACCGCATTAGTCCATTATTCCGGTGTTAAAGAAAGCTTCGGCGGCGAGGTCGTCGGCAGCCCCGTATTTAAATTCATAGTATTCGACCAGATTGTTACTTGGGTCAAAGTGACCGCGATAGTTCATTTTGCCGCTTTTGTCATAGTCGTAGAGGGCGTAGTCGGTGGTGTAGCCGTTTTTAGAATGCATTTTTTGATACAGCTTGCCGTCGGCATTGTTTGCAAAGGTGTAGCCCTCGGCGTTTTGCATAAAGTCGGTCGAAATATATATGGTATGCAGATAGCCGCCGTCGCGGATATACTCCCATTTATATACCGTGTTGTCGCCTACCGTTTCTACCTTTTTGCCGACCAGGTTGCCGTTGTTATCGTATTCGTACTTTGAGGTTCTGCGGAGTGCCTCCTCCTCGTAGTAATATTCGGTGTCAACCTTGCCGATGTTGTTAAATTCGTAGGTGGTGTAGTGAAGCTCGTTGCCATCCTTGTCCCTTTCGGAGCAGTAAACGACCAGTCCGTTTTCGTCATAGTCGTAAACGGTCGAGCCGGTTTTATAATTATTCTTGTCAAAGGCGTTTACAGTGATGGTACCCTCGACCGAATAGTCGACGTCGTAGGTTGTTTTCAGCTTGCCGCCCGGAGCGTATTTAAAGTAGCGGACAACGGCGTTTTTTACCTTTGCTTCTTCCTCCGACGTGCTGTCCGACGGGGTGTATTCGGAAGGTGTTTCCTCCGACGAAACCTTAGAGCTTGTCGAAGCCGTATCGGTGCCGTCCTTTTCATTTTCGCCGCAGGAAACTACACAAAGCAGCATTACCGCCGCCAAAATAATTGCAATCAATCGTTTGATGTTTTTCATAAAAAACTCCTTTTACTAAAAAAAGCTTGATTGGTGTAAAAATTATTTCGCCTTTTTAAAAATTCGGCGAATGATAACCGCCGCGACAATGCCGAATGCCGAGCCGAGAATGGCTCCTGCGATAACGTCGCTCGGATAATGAACGTATAAATACAGCCGCGAAAAGCCCATCACCGCCGCAAAAACGAGCGCGTAAGTCCCCCATTTTTTATTAAACATGAATATTGCCGCCGCCGTTTCGAATGCGGCGAGTGTGTGACCCGACGGAAATGAAAATTCGCTCGGTTTACTGATAATCAGCTCGATGTACGGCCTCGCGTCAAAGGGGCGAACCCTTGCAACAAGCGGTTTTAGCGTCAGGTTGCCGAAAATAAGCCCGAAAATAAGCGCAAGTCCTATTGCCAGCCCGACCTTTCTCGTCCGCTTAAAGCAGAGCATAACCACCGCCGTCAGAATAAAAAACCATCCACCGTTTCCTAAAAAAGAAAAGGCGGGGAAAAAGAGGTCTAAAAATGCACAATGCAAATTTTCGGCTATCCAGTCGAGAATTGCAAAATCAGTCGATTGTAACCAATTCATCATATATTCTCCCATCTTTTTTGCCATTTAATTATACCACTATATTAAATTTTTTCAACACTACTTTGTTGATATTACCGCCGAAAATATGGTATAATGTCTGCATTAGTATTATTTTCGGGCGGTGAAACGGTAATGGATATGTGGAAAAAGCTATCATTGACCAAAAAGCCGATTTGGCTCTATGGCATGGGAAACGGTGCTGATAAAATTCTCGACGAGCTTATAAGACGTGGGATTTCGGTCAGCGGCGTTTTTGCCAGTGACGGCTTTGTGCGGCATCAGCAGTTTCGCGGATTTACCGTTTCGAGCTATGCGGAAGCGGTCGAGCGTGACGGAGATATAATCGTCCTTTTGTGCTTTGGCAGCTCGCGTCCCGAGGTGCTCGAAAATATTTATCGAATCGCGGGTGAAAGGGAGCTTTATGCCCCCGATGTTGCCGTAATCGGTGACGGAATTTTTGACCTCGAATATGCGAGGGAGCATCGAGACGAGCTCGAAAAGGTCTATTCAATGCTAGCCGACGACCTTTCGCGAAAAACCTTTGAGGAGTGCATCCGTTATAGACTCAGCGGCGATATAAAGCATCTCTCGAATTGCGAAAGCCACCCCGACGAAGCGTGGCAAAATATAATCAAACCGACCGACAACGAGGTGTTTGTTGACCTCGGTGCGTTTGTCGGTGATACGGTGGAGGAATTTATTTCCCACGTCGGCGGATATACCCATATTTACGCCGTCGAGCCGACCAAAAAGAGTTTTACGCGGCTTCAAAAGGC
Organism: Clostridia bacterium; assembly: GCA_017381395.1. Lineage (GTDB taxonomy): Bacteria > Bacillota > Clostridia > Oscillospirales > Acutalibacteraceae > UMGS1976. The sequence continues at coordinate 2,567 of JAFOCH010000150.1, read as the reverse complement.
GACCGAGGAAATGGAAAACATCTCGCTATTTAACCTCGCCATTTCGTCGGGCGAAAACGAGCTTATTTTTAATACCCACGGCGGCCGAAATCATGCCCAAGCTACCTCGGGCGAAAGGATTGCCGCAAGTTCGCTTGACAATATCCTCGAGGGCAAGGAGGCAACCCTCGTCAAAATGGACCTCGAGGGCGGAGAAACGGCGGCAATCGTCGGCGCAAAGGAAACTATTTTAGCCCACAAGCCAAAGTTGCAAATTGCCTGCTACCATCGCACCGAGGATTATTTCGCCCTGCCGCTTAAAGTAGCCGAAATCCGCGACGATTACCGACTTTATATGCGGCATTTTAAAGGACTTCCCGCCTGGGACACCAATTTTTATTTTATCTAACCCGCGCTCGCGTTGACCCTCCACCCAACTCGCACAAAGAAGCATTTTTCACCCACTTTTCCCCAATCCGCACACTGTTTTTCACAATCCGCACACTCGCTTTCCCGACCGCACCCGTTTTCCCCAACTTCGCACCCATTTTCCTCAATCCCCACATCCACCTTTCGCTACAAAATGCCCTTTTCCTCTACCACCTGTCCCTTTCCGTCACAAATCGCCCCTTTTCTTTTTTTATAAAATTTCACGATTTTGTAGCGCAGAGGGATTATATATGATATAATACTTGATAAAACTAATGGTATATAACGAAACGGAGATATACTAATGACAGAAAAAATTATAAAAAATGAAATTGCCCTCGGTGTAGTCGGCGTTTACATCCCGACAACCAGGTTCAAAACGGCGCGTCTGTCGGTCGAATTCGAGCTTCCTTTGGTGGCCGAAACGGCATCGGCCAATGCGCTTTTACCCTTTTTGCTGACCGGCTGCTCAAAGGAGTATCCTACCTCGCTGATAATCAGCCGTCGACTCGACAATCTCTATGGCGCCAATCTGGAATGCTCGTGCGAAAAGCGTGGAGATTCCCAGGTGCTGAAAATGTCGATCACATCAATTGAAAACAAATATTCCCTCGACGACCGTAATATCGTCGGGGAATGTGCCGATATGCTCATTTCCCTCATTTTCAATCCCCTTGTCGAAGATGACCGCTTTGACGAAAAGAGTTTTCAAAAAGAGCGTCGCTTAATGGTGGAAAAAATTGAGGGCGAAATCAATAACAAGCGCAACTATGCCCTTTATCGTTGTGAGTCCGAGCTTTTAAAGGGAGAACCCGCAAGCATCGCCCGTTACGGTAGCCGCGAGGGCCAGCTTGCTCTCACCGCAGTCGACCTTTTCACCGCGTGGAAAAGGGTGCTGTCCACCGCCTTTATACGCGTCGGTTATCTTGCCGCCGAGCCGGACGAAAGCGTAATTGACCGCTTGAAATCCGCCTTTGAAGCCATCGAGCGTCACCCCGAGCCGATTATTCCCCCTGTCGTCAGCCCTGCAAAAGCCGTTGTTTCCGAAATCGAGGATAGAATGGCGGTAAATCAAGGAAAGCTTGTACTCGGCTTCCGTTCAAGCAGCTATGGCGACGACCGCGACACCTATCGACTGATGGTGCTTTCTGACCTTTTTGGCGGCGGTCCATACTCGCTCCTCTTTGATAACGTCCGCGAAAAAATGAGTCTTTGCTATTACTGTGCATCTCGTACCAATCGTCGAAAGGGATTTCTCACGGTTGACAGCGGCGTTGAATTCGCCAATATGGATAAGACGTATGACGAAATTCTTAATCAGCTTAACCGCCTCAAAAACGGTGATTTTGACGATTCGCTTCTCGACGCGTCGAAAAAGTCACTTTGCGAATCCTTCCGTTCGCTCGGCGATTCCCAGTCGGTAATCGACCGCTACTATGCCGATCGAGTTCACTCGGCTAATCCGCCGACCCCCGACGAGATGGGCGAGCTTGTCCGCTCGGTGACGAGGGATGACATTATCCACGTTGCAAATTCACTTAAACTTGACACAGTTTACCGACTTAAAGCCACCGAGGAGATGAAAAAATGATTGAAAAAAAGCTCATAAAATGCGAAACCCTCGGCGAAAGCTATATCGAAGCGACACATTCATCGGGACTGAGAATTTATATAATGTCAAAGCCCGACTATTCATCGGCCCATGCTATTTTTGGTACAAAGTACGGCTCGATTGATACAAAGTTCCGTTTGGCCGATACCGACGAGTTTACCTCCATTCCCGAGGGAACCGCCCATTTCCTCGAACACAAGCTGTTCGAGAGCGAGGACGGAAACGCATTCGAAAGATATGCCAAAACGGGCGCTTATGCAAACGCATATACTTCCTTCGACCGCACCTGCTACCTTTTCTCCTGCACTTCGCAGTTTGAGGAAAATTTCGATATTCTGCTCGAGTTTGTTCGCCACCCCTTTTTTACCGTCGAAACGGTCGAAAAGGAACAGGGCATAATCGGTCAGGAGATCAGAATGTACGACGACGAGCCGAATTGGCGGGTTTGCTTTAATCTGCTTTCGGCGCTTTATAGCCGTCACCCCGTGCGAATCGACATCGCGGGAACGACCGAATCGATTGCCGAAATTACCGCCGATATGCTGTT
>JAFOCH010000149.1 GCA_017381395.1 Clostridia bacterium | reverse complement strand
TGTCCGCACGCTACAATCCGTCCCTTCGCTATGACAGAGGAAGAGGCAGCTGCCGCTCCCGCTGATACAAAGCTCGGAACAAAGCCGATCTTCAAAACAAGCTACAAGTACACTCTCGCTATTTCTCCGCTTGATTGTATGGGTTGTGGCGTTTGTATCGGTGTTTGCCCGACAAACTCACTCAAGATGGTTCCTGCCGATTCACAGCTCAATCAGCAGCCGGTATTCGACTACTGCGTAGCTAACGTTACAGAAAAGAACGACATCAGCCCTGCTCTGAACGTTATCACCAGCCAGTACAAGCAGCCACTCCTCGAGTTCTCGGGCTCATGCGCAGGCTGTGCAGAAACCTCTTATGCTCGTCTTATCACACAGCTCTTTGGCGACAGAATGTACATTTCTAACGCTACCGGCTGTTCATCAATCTGGGGTGGCCCCGCTGCTACATCTCCGTACACAGTAAACAAGGATGGTCACGGTCCTGCATGGGCTAACTCCCTCTTTGAAGATAACGCTGAGCACGGATTTGGTATGTACCTCGGCCAGAAGGCAATCCGCAACCGTTTGGTTGACGATGCTTACGCTATCCTCAAAAATGACAAGGCTGACGACAACTTCAAGGCAATCGCTCAGAAGTACCTCGACACCCTCAACGATGGCGACGCTAACGCTGTTGCTTCCGCTGACCTCGCTAACGAAGCTGCTAAGTACGCTGACGTTTGCGACACCTGCAAGGACATCGTTGAGAACAAGGAATACCTCTCTAAGAAGTCTGTATGGATCTTCGGTGGTGATGGTTGGGCATACGACATCGGCTTCGGCGGTGTTGACCACGTTCTCGCATCGGGCGAAGACGTAAACATCATGGTATTCGATACCGAAGTTTACTCAAATACAGGCGGTCAGGCATCAAAGGCATCTCAGATCGGCCAGGTTGCACAGTTCGCTGCTGCAGGTAAGGCAATCGCTAAGAAGTCACTTGCCGAAATCGCTATGTCATACGGCTACGTTTACGTTGCTCAGATCGCTATGGGCGCTGACATGAACCAGACCCTCAAGGCAATTCAGGAAGCTGAAGCTTATCCGGGTCCGTCACTCATCATCGGCTACGCTCCTTGTGAAATGCACTCAATCAAGGGCGGTATGGTTAACTGCCAGGCCGAAATGAAGAAGGCTGTTGATTGCGGATACTGGAACATGTTCCGTTACAACCCGGCTCTCAAGGCACAGGGCAAGAATCCGTTCGCTCTCGACTCAAAGCCGGCAACAGGCGATTACAAGGAATTCATCATGAACGAGGCACGCTACTCATCACTCATGAGAGCCAACCCCGACCGTGCTAACGCCCTCTTCGAGGACGCTGCTGAAAATGCAAAGGCACGTTATGATCACCTCCTCCGCCTCAAGGCTCTCTACGAAGTTGAGGAATAATCCCTAAATAGCACAAAAATATAAAAAAGCGTCGACATGTCAATATGTCGGCGCTTTTCCTATTGTTAAATTGGCTATTTTGCCTATGTGAAAAATGTCGAAATTATGATATAATTGTCGTGTAAGAAATTGGCATAAAAAATGGTTTATAATGTCACAGGGTATTGAGGGAAAAAGAGGAAGAATATGTTTAAGATAAGCGACTATGTTTGCTACGGTGCTACCGGCGTTTGCCAAATCACCGAAACAAAAAAGGAACGAGTAAGCGGCGTTACAAAGGAATACTATATCCTTAAACCCGTTTTTAACGAAAATTCGGCGGTGTACGTGCCGATGGACAATACCACACTTGTCGAAAAGATGAGACCCGTTCTTTCCGCCACCGAAATAAAGAAGCTCATCACGAATGCAAAAAAGCGAAACGACGAATGGATTACCAACGATTTTCAGCGCGCCGAACAATTCAAGGAAACGCTAAAAAGCGGTGACCGTGCCGACATTATCGAAATTATCCGAATGATTTACAGATGGCAAAAGGAACTGATTTTACGCGGAAAACACCTTCACGTCGCCGACGAAAGAACACGTCGCGACGCGCAAACACCCATTTGCAGCGAAATCGCCTTTGTTAAAGAAATCACACCCGACGAGGCACTCGAACTCATTTTGGCCGACTAATAATAATGTAAAAAAAGACCGTATCCTAATGATACGGTCTTTTTTTATTATGTAACAAACTAATTAAAACCTTGTTCCGCAGCCGGTGCAGAAGGGAGCATTTTCATTAGTGCGAACAGTTCCGCAATTAGCACATACTGTGGGTGCTTCCGGCTCAACGTCATCTGCGAGAAATTTCGGCTCATCAGAAATCGGCATTTCAACAGGTGCCTGTGTCTGAACGGGAACATTTACCGGCATCCTTGTTTCAACAAAAGGTGATGCCATATCCTTCTTACCACAGTCTTTCTTATAACCAAGCTTGTTGTTGATTTCAATAACGTTCTTTACAAGTAAAATTGCCATCATAGAAATTTCATAAATTATACGAATTGCAATCGGTGAAACGAACATAAGTAACAAGCCGTATAATGCGAGTGATCGGCCAAACTGCTGCATAAAGAGCATAAAAAAGCCAAACAAAACAGAGGCAATTGTTGTGAATGTATAAAGGAACTTTACAATCTTTTCAATCAAAAGTGTTCTAAAATTAAAAATGTCTGCTACACCCTTGAAAAAGCCATTTAATGTCGGACGTTTTCTATCCGGCAGAACCAGGATAAAAAGCAAAATCGTCATCACAAGCGCTGCAACAACGCTGATGATAAGAAACGGTACGGGGTCGGTGGAACTATAGTAGCTGCTGTAATCATAGTATGAATCGTACATTATTTAAATCCTCCTTAAAGATTTATTACTTTCATTATATATATCTTTCCAAACTTTGTCAATAATTGCAGAAAAAAGGCGAACAGAGTATCCTCTCCGCTCGCCTTTTTTGTATTTTTTTATTTTTCTACGTATTTGTTAAGCATTATTTTTGCCGCCTTATAAATATCGCCACAGCCGAGAGTGATTACCAAATCGCCCTCCTTAGCATTGTCAACGATGTAGTCGGCAATTTCGTCAAAGGTGTCGAAATATACCGAGCCGTCAATCTTTTCGGCTATTTGGGAGGTGTGAACACCGTAGGTATTCTTTTCCCTTGAGCCCATAATCTGTGACAAAACGACCTGGTCGGCAATGCCGAGCACTCGGGCAAATTCGTCAAGAAGCATCGACGTACGGCTGAAAGTAAATGGCTGGAACACCGCAAATACACGGTTAAAACCCATCGCCTTTGCTGTATTGAGGGTGACCTCGAGTTCCTTTGGATGATGGGCGTAATCGTCGGCAATAACTATTCCGTTCGGCTTTCCGAGAATTTCAAATCTACGACAAGCGCCGCCAAATCGGGAAAGTCCATACTTTACATCCTCGCCCGTAGCACCCGAAAGAATGGCTGCAACCGCTGCCATAGCCGAATTGATTACGTTATGACGGCCGGGACAACCAAGCGAAATATGGGTAACGAGTGTCTCCCCTTTTAAAAGGTCGAATTCATAAAATCCGCCCTTTGACATTGCTACGTTTACTGCTCGCCAATCGTTCCCATCATTTTCGCCGACGGTAATGATTTCAACGTCGATTCCCTCGGTCGCAATCATACTGCGCTCGTCGTCGCCGTTTACTACCACGCATTTTGTTGACGAGCTGATGAAGCGTCTAAACGAGTCGATAAGACGCTCATCTGTCTTAAAATACTCCATGTGGTCGCGGTCGATATTAAGCAAAACAGATATATCGGGCGACTCCTTTAAAAACGTATCGACGTATTCGCACGACTCGCAAACGAGGGTATCAGAATTACCGCAAATGCCGTTTGCGTTAATGAGCGGAAGCTTTCCGCCGATGATTGCCGACGGAGAAAGGTTTGCATCTTGCAAAATTTGTGTTATCATAGAGGTAACGGTGGTTTTTCCATGGGTGCCGCAAACGCCGATTACGTTATCAAACTTTCGTGTGATTGCGCCGAGCAAAAATGACCTTTCGAGCGTAGGAATTGAAAGACGCTCGGCCTCGACAAGCTCGGGATTATCCTTCATAATCGCGGCCGAATGGATAACAAGCTCGGCTCCGTGAACATTTTCGGGAAAATGGCCGAGGGTGACGGGAATACCCATCGCTTCCACGCGTGAAAGTGTATCGGTGCGGTTATTATCCGAGCCGGTAAGCTCGTACCCTTTTTTATGCAAAATTTCGGCAAGGGGACACATTCCTGCGCCGCCAATGCCTATCATATGAATTTTTTTAACGCTGTCAATCAGCTTATCGTATTCATTGAGCTGTTTCATACTATCGCTCCTAAATTCAGTTTTAGCAACTTATAATATAATACCACTTTTTTCACCGATAAACAACCGAAAAGGAACATTTTATGGAAAATTTTTTTATCCCGCCCTATGTAGCGGCAGTTATCAGTAAAATTGAAGAAAGCGGCTACGAGGCGTGGCTTGTCGGCGGATGCGTGAGGGATATGCTGTCGGGCATCACTCCGCACGACTATGATATTGCCTCAAATGCGCCGTGTGAAGCCATTTTGTCCATATTCGACCGCGTGATCGAAACGGGAATCAAGCACGGCACAGTCACGGTCATCTCCGACGGTCAGCCGATTGAGGTGACGCGGTACCGAATTGACGGCGACTATGCCGACCACCGACGTCCCGACTCGGTCAATTTCACGGGCGAGTTTAAGGACGACCTTGCGCGTCGCGACTTTACCGTCAACGCAATTGGTTATAATGAAAAACGAGGGATTTTTGACTGCTTCGGCGGAAAAGAGGATATTGAAAGAAAATTTCTGCGTACGGTCGGCGATGCCGAAAGGCGGTTTGACGAGGATGCGCTCCGCATTTCGAGAGCAATTCGCTTCGGCTCGACACTCGGCTACACAATCGAAAGTGACACCCTCGCGGCTATAAAAAAGCTTGCAAAAACGCTTCATAACGTGAGCGCGGAGCGAATTTACAGTGAGATGAAAAAGGCACTGATGGGAAAGGCGCCGTCACTTATCGAAATTATAGTCAAAAACGGTGGATTTGAGCATATCGGGATAGATGATTGTGACGATTTGTCACCGCTTGATAAGATAGACGAGAATTTGAATGTACGGATTGCCGTGCTTTTAAAGCTGTGCAGGTGCGATGCCGTATCAGTTTTGGCTAATCTCAAAGCCGAGCGGACGACAAGGGCGGCGGTCGGGTTAATTTATGCCGCGCTGGACGAAAACCAGCCCTTTGACCGAGCCGAGTTAAAGCACCTGTTACAAAAGCACAGCGTGGAGGATATTTTCGCGATCCTTTCGGCACACAAGGTGCTGTACGGATGCGAAATTTCGTCGGCGAAAAATGAGCTTTACGACATTGTCAAAAAGAATGAGCCGTATCTCATCCGCCACCTTGCCATTGGCGGCGACGACCTTGCGGAAATGGGTGTTAGCGGTGAGGCGGTCGGTCGGGTGCTAAATCACCTTCTGGAAAGGGTAATTGCCAGCCCCGAGCTAAACTCCCCCGAAAAATTAAAAAGCATTATAAACAGTAACTAAACCGACAAATATCTCATAGAATGAGTATAGAACATTCTATGAGATTTTTTTATGGGGTTGAGAATATGCAATTTAAAATTATTGGCGGCGACAAACGATTTGAGATACTTAAAAAGCTACTCATTTCAGGGGGTCACACCCTTTCGCCCGACGCTCACATTATAATTCTGCCCCTGCCGTTGACACGCGACGGAAAAAACCTCAATACCCCGTTTGAAGGGGGCAAAATCGCTCTGTCAGAAATTGTTGAGGCGGCCGATGAGGGCGACGTGTTCTTCGGAGGTCTGATTCCGCCCGATTTCGCATCAAAGATAAGGGCGGCGGGTGCCCTCATTTTTGACTACAACGAAAGGGACTCCTTTGCCGAATTAAACGCAATACCGACGGCGGAGGGTGCCATTTCTATTGCTATTGAAAATACCGATTTTGCCCTTTTCGACGCCGAATGTCTCGTCTCGGGCTATGGCAAAATCGGAAAGGTGCTAGCAAAATATTTAAAGGCAATGGGTGCAAAGGTCACCGTAAGCGCACGAAAAAATACCGACCTTGATTATGCTGAAAAATGCGGCGTAAATCACATTTTGACGAGTGAGCTTGCCGACCATGTCGACAAATTTTCGATTATTTTCAACACCGTTCCTCATAGAATTTACAGCAACGATACAGTAAAAATGATAAAAAAAGACGCCCTTTACATCGAGCTTGCATCGGCTCCTTACGGGGTCGATTTCGACTCGTTATCGGGGGCTGAAATACGATATATCAACGCCCCGTCACTGCCCGCGAAGGTCGCTCCCGTTACGGCGGCAAAAAACATTTTAAATACCATAACAGAGATTATTCGGGAGGAATTTTTATGAATGTATTAAACGTCGGCTTTGCTATGTGCGGTTCCTTCTGCACCCTCGGCGCCGCCGTAAACGAGCTGAAAAATCTGAAAGAAAAAGGATACAACCTATTCCCCATTATGTCGCCCATCGTTCAGGTAACAGACACGCGGTTTGGCAGCGCGGACGACTTTAAATCACGGGTAAAGGAAATATGCGAAAAGGATATCATCACCTCGGTAAAGGAGGCCGAGCCGATAGGCCCAAAGGGACTGCTCGACATTCTGGTAATCGCTCCCTGCACGGGTAACACCGCCGCCAAGCTTGCAAACGGAATTACCGACACCTCCGTTACCATGGCGGCAAAGGCGCATCTGAGAAATGGTCGTCCGGTTGTAATCGCGATAGCCACCAACGATGCCCTTTCCGGCTCGGCAAAGAATATCGGTGCTCTGCTTAATACAAAAAACGTGTATTTTGTTCCTTTTGAGCAGGATGATGCCCAATCAAAGCCGACCTCGCTCATCTCCGACTTTTCGCTGATTGACGATACCATTCGGGCGGCGATAGAGGGAAAACAAATTCAGCCGCTGCTCATACGGAGAAACGGCTGAAAACAGATTGATTATTCACTTTAAAATGATTCAAAACTCGAAATTCGCCTGCGACCAATCGTACTGGGTGAGCTTACCCTCGTTTTGCAGTTCGGGGTAGCCTCATTGACGAAGCACCTCGTACGCTCCGATTGCGACCGAATTGGATAAATTAAGACTGCGCGCATCGTCAATCATGGGTATTCTAACGCATCGGTCGGGGTGGTCGAAGAGTAACTTTTCGGGCAGACCGTGAGTTTCGGCACCGAAAAAGAGGTATGCACCATCAGGATAGGTCATGTCTGAATGGGTACCGAGCGACTTTGTCGAAAAGAAGAAAAATTCGCCCTCGTTCTTTGCCAAAAAATCGTCTAAATCATCATAAAAGGTTATATCGAGCAGGTGCCAATAATCGAGCCCTGCTCTTTTTAACTTTTTATCGTCAATTTTGAATCCCATCGGGCCGACAAGGTGAAGCCGAGCTCCCGTAGCGGCACAGGTTCGCGCTACGTTTCCGGTGTTTTGTGGGATTTGGGGCTCGACCATTACGATATTTAAAACTGCCATTTTTTATAAAACATCTCACTTTTTTGGATTTATTAGATAACATTGTAACACATTTCGCTCCGCTTTACAAGTTGACATAAGGCGCATAATATAGTAAAATAAAACAGAATATAGATATATATTACTGCTCAAAAAAAGGAGGCCGACGGCGAATGCTCCAATGGCTTGCATACTTTTACTGCTGGCTGATACGCTTTATCATTCCCGTAGCGGCCGTAACGGTAATATATCTGTTATACAAAATTCTCATCGGTGGAAAGAAGGAAAAGCCGATTTTCGCCCGACTGGTTGACCAGAACGGAAAGGTCTTTCCCATCACGGCGAGGGAGAATATAATCGGTCGAGGACGACACTGCGACATTGTCGTAAGGTCAAAGAATGCTCCCCTCAATGCCTCCGCGATAATACTCGAACATGACGGATGGATGCTCCATCCCGTTGGCGATGTTCTGCTTAATGAGGAGGAAATCGATTCCCCCGAGCCGATAGACCACGGCGATACCATTACGGTCGCATCGGCCGAGCTTATGCTCGACGACAGCCGCGACCCGTATATTCCGTATGATAAAAATGATGAGCTGAACTCGGTCAGGGCAAAGTGTGCCACAGTGGTATTGACAATGCTTCAAATAATGGTTGCGTTGTCGCTCACCATTCACTATCTTTCTACTGATAATTTCCCCATCCAGTTGCCGATTTGCTTCGGCGGACTGATTGCGGTAGAATGGATTTATCTGAAAATAATGAATTTCGAGAACGTCGGAATCGAGCTTTGTGGCTTCTTTCTATGCACATTCGGACTTTCGGTTGCGGCAAGTGCTATGCCCGATTCACTTTACAAGCAATTTATCGCGATGATGCTCGGGCTTGTGGTTTTCATTATTCTATATTTCGTGTTAAAAAATCTGTCGCTCACGATGAAGCTGCGTTATGCGGTCGGCGTTGTCGGAGTGGGACTCCTTTTCTTTAACATTTTATTCGGCACCGAGCTTAACGGGGCAAAAAACTGGATTGACCTCGGCTTTACCACCGTTCAGCCGTCCGAATTTGTAAAAATCGCGTATATTTTCGCAGGATGCGCCTCGCTCAACCGACTGATAACCACGCGAAATTTAGTCCTTTTTACCTGCTTTTCGGGTGCGTGCTTGTTGCCGCTTTTCATTATGCGCGATTTCGGTACGGCATCAATATTCTTTATCGGTATGCTGATTATCGTATTCATGCGCTCGGGCGACCTTAAAGCAATTATCCTTTTTATCGGTGCGGCAATTGTCGGCGCGGTAGCCATTATCGCACTCAAACCCTACGTTGCAAACCGATTTGCCACCTATTTACACGCGTGGGAAAATGCATATACAAGCGGCTATCAGCAGGTTAATACCATGATTGCGATCGGCAGTGGCGGCCTTTTTGGCGTCGGCGGAGGAGAAGGAAACCTAGACCTCGTTGCCGCGGCAGATACCGACCTCGTTTTTGGCTTTGTTGTCGAGGAGTGGGGACTGATAATCGGACTTTGCTGCGTTGCCGTGCTAATCCTTTTTACCCTGTACGCGATAAAGAGGGCGGGAATGACTCGCTCGGTTTATTATTCGATTGCAGCGGCAGCCGCATCGGGAATGTTTCTGTTTCAAGCGGCGCTTAATATATTCGGTTCGACCGATCTTTTGCCTCTGACAGGTGTTACACTTCCCCTTATTTCAAACGGCGGCTCGTCAATTATGGCAAGTATGGGAATGCTCGCTTTTATAAAATCAGCAGGACTCGGAGGTGACGTAGAATGAAACAAATGTCACTCCGCTCAATGTTTTTGCTACTGTTTACGATAGCTTTTTCTATCGGGCTGTTTGCTCTATGCTACCTCTCGTTTACTAACGGTGACGATTGGACAAGCTTCCCTGCAAACAGGCATATTTATAAAAACGGTACCATCGTAAACGCAGGCGACATCACCGACCGCGACGGAGTCGTCCTCGCGACAACCGAGGAGGGTAAGCGAATTTACAACCCCGATTTTTATATTCGGGTGAGTACCCTTCACGCTGTCGGCGACCTTAAAGGATTTATCAAAACAGGACTTTCAACAAGCCATTGGGACACCCTCACAGGATATAACCGCGTGACAGGACTCTTTTCCGCCAAATCGGGCGGTAATAACATCGAGCTCACACTCAGCGCAAAGGTTAACACCGTCGCATTAAAGGCACTCGGAAATTACAGCGGTGCAGTCGGCGTGTATAACTACAAAACAGGCGAGGTTGTGTGCATGGTTTCTTCCCCCACCTACGACCCGACAAAAGAGGGTAAAGAGGACAAGGGAATTTATATAAACCGCTTTTTATCCTCGTCATATCCGCCCGGCTCAACTTTTAAGTTGGTGACGGCCATTGCCGCGCTCGAAACACTCGACGATGCCGAAACACGCACTTATGTATGTGACCATGGTACAACGGTAGAGGGCGAAACAATTTCGTGTATGTCAAAGCATGGCGAAATGACCTTACGCGAGGCACTGGCGAAATCATGCAACGCGTATTTTTCACAGCTGGCAATCGACCTTGGCGCCGACACCTTGCAAAAATATGCGGACAAGCTGGGACTTAATTCGGCCGCCGAAATCGACGGAATAAAGGCAAAGTCCGGTCGCATAGACCTTTCGAACATACGAAAGGTGGACCTCGGCTGGGCAGGAATGGGCCAATACACCGACCTGGTTAATCCGCTCGGCTACCTGACCGTAATGGGAGCAATTGCAAACGAAGGAAAGGCAGTAAAGCCCTACCTGATCGAATCGGTGACCTCCGCCGACGGAATAAAATTCGGCAGCAGCTCGACCGATTATACCTCGCAGCTTTTTTCAAGAACAACTGCAAACAAGCTAAAAGAAATGATGCGCTACACAGTTTCGTCGACATATGGTGACCACCGTTTCCCCGGACTGAGCGTTTGTGCAAAAACGGGAACGGCCGAAGTTGACGAAGGAATAACGCCTCACTCCTGGTTTGTCGGCTTCAATATGAATGACGACTATCCCCTCGCATTCGTCGTAGTTGCCGAAAATGCAGGTGCAGGCGTAGGCGTTGCACGTACCGTCGCGAACAAAACATTACAAGCGGCAAAAGAGCTTTTTTAAAAAGGGCTTTTTGATATAAAAGGTTATTAAATTACAGCAAAAGTAATTTTTATGAAGGGAAAGATAAATATGAACAAACGAATTATTTGCCTTGCCATCGCAATTATGATGCTTTTATGCTCACTTTGTGCTTGCACATCGTCGAGCGGCGATTCACTTCTGGAAGTGGTTGCAGGAGTTGCGCGAACATCAAGCGAAAACACTTCGTCACTCCCCGAAACATCGAGCCAACCCGAAACCTCAAGTCAGCCCGAATCGAGCGACGTATCGAGCGAAGATGAGTCGAGTGAAGATGAATCGAGTGAGGAAGAGGATGACAACTTTGACGTAACCTATCCCGAAAAGAACTATTCATCTCCTAAAAAGGCGTACGTTAATACTCAGACCGATCCCCTCACAATGAGAACCAACCCCAGCTCATCAAACTATACAACAGTTATGATGATTCCTAAGGGTGCCGAAATATCGGTAAAGGGCGAAACCGGCAGCTTCTATTTCGTTGATTATAAGGGAAAACTCGGCTGGGTTAGCGCCGCTTACGTAAAATTCGCTGACGCCGTTTCATCCACCCCTGCATCCTCTGACACCTCATCCGAAACATCCAGCCAGGGATAATTTTGCCACTTTTTTGACCACAATATATAGGCAAAAAAGCAACCGTTTCTCTAAACAAGTACAAACTGTCGAATTGTTCAATTATATGGTAATTGTTTTATGCAACTTCAACATTGGTGTAACTAATGTTTAGTTCAAAATAGTGTAAAACATTGAATTTAATTTATACAGTTTGACATATAAGACTATATTTTTTATAATAGTTATATAAATACTTACAGGAGGAACGTTATCCATGACAAAGACAATTTGCAAGGTAGTTTACGATACCGAAAAGTCATCTGTTATCAGAAAGTTTGTTTCGGGCCAGTTTGGCGACCCGACCGGCTACGAAGAAACACTTTATCAGACCGAAAGCGGTTCATACTTTATCTATGTCAATGGCGGTGCTGATTCCATTCACCCGACCGAAGATATTAAGAGAATCGCAAAAACTAAGGTTGACGCTTGGATTGCTGAACACTAATGTATGAAAAAAATCCGTCGGGTGCTTTCTGCCTGACGGATTTTTTCAAAAAAGCATATTAAATTTGTAAATTAGTTTTTTTAAGCTACTTGAAAGCAATTATTTTTAGTGCTATAATCGAATAATACCATATTAGGAGATGACCGAATTTGAACATTTGGCACGATATTTCACCCGAAAGAATCACGGCAAAAAGCTTTATGGCCGTTGTCGAAATTCCAAAGGACTGCAAAATCAAATATGAACTCGACAAAGAAACGGGACTCCTCCGAATGGACCGCGTGCTTCATACCGCTACCCATTACCCTGCTAACTACGGATTTATTCCGCGTACATACGGCGATGATAACGACCCGCTCGACGTACTCATTTTAAGCTCGGTTTCGGTTTATCCGATGACACTCATTCGTTGCTACGCTATCGGCGCGATAAAGATGACCGACAATGACGAAAACGACGAAAAAATCATCGCAATCCCCTTTGACGACCCGAACTATAACGTATATAAGGATATTTCAGAGCTGCCAAAGCATCTTTTTGAGGAAATGGCTCACTTCTTTACTGTTTACAAGGAACTCGAACATAAAAAGACGGCCGTTCAGGAAATCGTTGACCCCAAAACTGCCGTCAGCATTATAGAAAAATCAATCGAAAAATACAACCTCACCTTTGGCAAAAGCGAAAAATAATTTATCATTACGAGGGATTATATGAAAAAAGCTTTAATCGTTCTTAATCCTTGCGCCGGTGTAAAAAAGGCAAACAAATTCATGACCGATATTATCGCTCTTTTTTGCGAAAGCGGCTACACCTGCACGGTTCAGACTACCACCCGTGAGCTAAATGGGTACGAAATAGTCCGTCAGCTCGGCAAAGGTCATGATTTAATCGTTTGTATCGGTGGTGACGGCACCTATAACGAAGTTGTTTCAGGGGTAGTTGACGCCGAGCTAGAATGTCAAATCGGATACATTCCTGCCGGCTCGACCAACGATTTTGGTGCTTCGCTAGGTCTATCAAAGGTGATTATGACCGCCGCAAAGGACATCGTTTCGGGCAGAGTGCAAAGGTTTGACGTGGGCTCCTTCAACGGACGAAAGTTTACCTACGTTGCTTCGTGCGGCGCCTTTTCCGACACGTCATATTCCACCCCGACCAATCTCAAAAATGCGCTCGGTCACCTTGCGTACATATTACAAGGGCTATCCACCGTGCTAGACATAAAGCCGATACATTTGGCCATCACTGCGAATGGCGAAACTTACGAAGACGACTATCTTTTTACCGGTATCTGCAATTCGACATCGCTCGGCGGAATAGTTAAGATTGACCAAAAATACGTTGATATGAACGACGGCCTTTTCGAAGTTTTGCTCGTGAAATCGCCAAAAAACATAAGCGAATGGGCAACCATACTTCACAATCTCAACGCCCAAAAATATGAGGATAGCGAGATGCTTACCCTTTTCAGCGCAAGCGAAATCGAGATTGTTACCGACAAAAGCATTGACTGGTCACTTGACGGTGAAAAGCAAATAGGCAGTGAAAAAATCGTTATCAAGAATATACGCGATGCGATTGAGCTAATAGTCCCTAATAAAGAATAATGTAATAAAAAACGGTTGGCAGAAATGCCAACCGTTTTTTTATTTTTAATCCTCTGCCTTCATTCGAAGGAGCGAACCCGCCTTTATTTCGCGGTGATAGGGAATTTTTATTATCTGCATGGGATGGGGTGCACTTTCGATAAGATTGTCCTCGCCGTCATAAAGCGAATCGGTTTTGACCATAAAAGGTACATTACCAGGCTCAAGACAGTCAAGCTCGGTACCGCTGAAAAATTTATTTTTCAGTCGGGCGATGACAAGCCCGTTTTCGTACCCTTCGACCACGGCGGCAACGGCATAGTCGCGAATATATCCGCCATTTTCATAGGTTTGCATATTCGGCTGACGGCCAAAGTAAAATCCCGTCGAATAGGTGCGGTGGCTAATCTTATTCAGCTCCTGCATAACCCATTCGGGTACGGGTGCAGTACTGTTGGCGTAATAGGCGTCGATTGCACCTCGATATGCGTTGGTGGTGACGGCAACGTAATAATGAGACTTTGCCCTTCCCTCGATCTTAAAGGAGGTTATGCCAGCATTCGCCATAGCGGCAATATGCTCGGCCATACACATATCATTAGCATTAAGGATATAACTACCCTTGTCGGTTTCGGAAATGTCGTAAAGCTCGCCCGGTCGTTTTTGCTCCACAAGTGAGTAGCTCCAACGGCACGGCTGGGCGCAGTCACCTCGATTGGCATCGCGTCCTGTCATATACATTGAGAGCAGACAGCGTCCCGAATAGGACATGCACACCGCTCCGTGAGCAAACGCTTCGAGTTCGAGTGATTTGGGCGTTTTTGCTCGAATTTCGGCAATTTCGTCAAGGGTAAGCTCGCGCGCAACGACAATCCTCTTTGCGCCCATTTCGTGAAGCACCGTTGCCGCTTCGGCATTGACGACGCCCATCTGAACGGATGCGTGAATTTCCGTTTCGGGTGCAATTTCGCGCACCATTTTCATCGCGCCGAGGTCGGTCACGATAAAGGCATCAGCCCCCGCATCACGAGCGGTCGCGATGAAATCGGGGAGCTGTATCATTTCGTTCGGGTGCATAAGGGTATTGACGGTGATATGTGCTCTGACTCCGCGAGAATGAGCATATTCGATACCCTCAGCCATTTTTTCGGGGGTGAAATTTTCTGCCCCTGCCCTCATACCGAATTCGGTACCTGCGAAATAAACCGCATCAGCGCCGAAATCGACGGCACATTTGAGTCGGGTTATGTCACCGGCAGGGCAAAGCAGCTCTAATTTATTTGCCTTCATTTATGCTCACTTTCCTTCGCGACGAAGCTTTGCGATTGTATTAAGATGGGCTGTATATGACTTATTGTAATAGAAATTCATATCCTTGTCGGTTACGAAATAGGTGTAGCTGGTATCCGACGGCTGTAAGCAGGCAAGTATCGATGACTCGGTAAGTGAACACTGCGGTCCTGGGGGGATTCCCTCGCTACCTGCTGAATATGTCTTTTTTGTTCCGTCCTCGTTAGTAACCGTCATCGGTCCCGCATTAGTATTATAACGGTTATCCGGATAGTAATAGGTCGGTGTTGAACCAAGGAACTTCGGCTCTGACCAAGTGAGTCGGTTGTAGAAAACAGATGCAACGTTTCGCATTTCGTTATAATTGCCGCTGGCTTCGAGCTCGAGAATAGAGCCGATTGCCATGCAGTCATTGAGTGTCATATCATTTTTGCCAAGACGTTCGCCGACCGCCTTTACAAGCTCCTTCCAATTATCAGGAAGACGCGAGTCAAAGCCATTGAGCATCTTATCAATTGCTCTCTTTGCATTGTTTACAGAGGGCTCTTCGGCATAGAAATTGTAGGTATCGGGATAGAGATAACCCTCGAAACGATAACGAACGCTATTCTCGGGAATCTGATTTACCCACGAGTATTTATATTCCATGTCCTCCATAGCGGTAATGAACTGGTCGCGGGTACATACACCATTTTCCTCGAGAAGGGATATAATCTTATCAACATTGGCACCTTCGGGGATTCGCACCTGTACGGTTGCGGCGTGGTTACCCTGTTTAAGATTGTACATAATAGTACCATAGTCCATTTCGGAATTGAGCTCGTAGTTACCCCACTGATACGAGCCATCGTTGCCCTTTATCTTTGAGTAAATGCGGAAAAGTGTGGGATGATTGATGATGCCCTCTTCATACAGTTCCTCGGCAATTTTGGCCGTTCCCCAGTTTCCGTCCTCAGGAATGGTAAAGTCGGAAATGGTTCTGCCGCGGCTGATTCCGAAAAAGTCACACACGCCGCTGAGGGTAAAGGCAGCAAAGCTACCTGCGACAATAAGTATTACAAATATCCAAAGGAACGCGTGAATTACACGATGTCTGTCCTTTGTAAACGAGCAAAGCACCATAAGAACAACGGCAAAGATAAGCAGGAGCATCATAGCAGTATTATTCGTAAAGCCGAAAATATCCATTCGCATATCACCGAAAATGGCAATTATTCCAATAACCGCTATGGCGGCTAAAACGAGGACTGTGATAAACTTTGTCTTATGGGCGAGAAAATACTCGACAAAGCCGACCTTTCCTTCTTTCCTACGGGCAGGTTTTTGTGCAGTCGGACGTGAAGTGCGTCTAATTCTCGTGGTCATATGCACATCAGTTTCCAAAACAATATCATTCTTCGACTCGTTTGCGAGCATACTGCCGATTTGAAAATCGTCGTCAAGCTCGATACCCTGAATTTTTTCTGGTTCGGGCTTTTCTGACTCGGTATTTGTCGGCTCGGTGTTAAGCACGGGCTCGGTTTCGGGCTCGGCTTCAAGCATGGGCTCGGTGTCGAGCTCCGCTTCAAGCACGGGCTTAAAATTCGTTTCGGGCTGGGTGTCAAGCATCGGCGCGGCATCAAGCATCGGCTCGGTATCGAACTCAATGTCGGTATCAATATCGGTCGGAAGTGTTGACGGTACCGCCTTTTCCACTCTCGACTTTTGACGGGTGGCTTTCTTTTCGCGTTTTGCTGCCTCGCGTCGTGCCTTTGCCTCCCTATCCAAACGTTCACTGTCGTTATTCTTTTCTCTGTTTGGGGTAAAGAGGTCAAAATTATAGTTCTTATCAATCTCGGTTGATTCGGCTTCGCCTATCTTATCGGGTTGAAAACTAAACTCCTTCTTCTCGTCCATACTAATCCTCCTGGTTTCTCTCTTTTTTCTTAAAAAACGGCTTGCTAGGGCGCCGTATAAAACGGTCGGTTACGATAAGTCCGAGCGGACAATCATATCGACCGTGTAACATTCGGTACATATAATCCTCGGCATAGCATATTCCCACGGTATCAAAAGCATATCGTGCTAAATAGCGGTCGTAATAACCGCCGCCATAACCGAGCCGATAGCCAAAGCTATCCAGCGACAACGCAGGTACAATCATCAGCGTATCGCTGTAATCGGTGACAATTTCGAGGGTTTCCTTTGGCTCGAGGACATTAAAGGATCCTCTTTCCAAATCATCGAGTCCCGAAATATAGTGAAATTCCATATTTCGCGTGCCCTTTATGCATCGGGGCAGAGCGATTCTCTTTCCGTCGACGAGGGCTCGTTCAATTATCTCGAAGGTGTCAACCTCAATCGCAGTTGATGCATATATCATGACCGTTTTTGCATTCTTATACTGGTAAAGCGAGGTTACCCTTTCGGCAATTCGGCGGTCGAGCTCCTTCTTATACTCGGGGGAAAGCGACTCTCGACACCGTCTTCGCTTTGCTCGCAAATCGGCCTTGTATTCGCGTAAATCTATTGGGGACATTTCATGCCCTTTCTGAGTACCTTTGACTCCTTTTCACCCTTTAAATAGGCGACCATCTGCAACCCGAATTCAATGGCTGCTCCGGCTCCTC
>JAFOCH010000148.1 GCA_017381395.1 Clostridia bacterium | reverse complement strand
TTCTATACCTTTTCTTTCACATAATTCGCGTAATATTTTTCCAATATCTGCACGTATTCTGCCATATATTACTTGCCTGCGAAATTTCGGTGCAAAAACTATGTGATATTTGCATTCCCATGTTGTTTGTGCTAAACTATTCTTGTCCATTTCTTGGATATTCCTCCCTTGTATTGTCATGCGGTCGGCAAACCTTCATCACCATTATACATGGGAGGTCTTATTTTTTACTTATATCTAAAGATATTTTATCCCCCGGCATAGCCGGGGGTTTATTTGACCTAAAGGCACAATAAAAAAGCGGAGTAATAAACTCCGCTTTTTTAAATTATGACTTAATACCAAAGATCAAATTTATCAAACAACCATTTACCATTATCGTTTTTTAATTCAAATTTAATCTCACGAACATTAATCATACTATCCTTTATCTTTGCACCGCTATCATACATATAATCAAGATACTCGTCCTTAATATAACGGGCAGTAACGGTAAATTCGATTTTATCATCCTGAACATTTGTCACTGCATATTTGCTATCAATGTAAGTAATATCTGAACCTCTACCAGGACAATTGGCGTATACTTTTCCATCAACCTCGATAAAGTTGTTATAACTCAATAATTTATCGACGAGCTTGGGTGTAAAGATTGAATTTAAGCTTTCCTTAAATGTTTTGTAATTTGAAAAATCAAGAAAACTATATTCAGACTGTTTCTTTTTTACTGGATTGTACGTCCACGCAAAGCCATCAATTTCTTTTTCGTACGTCACGTCATATTCACAATCCAACCCGCTACATCCATCAAATATACCGTACGCCATGATTGCCTTTTCAAAATATCTCTCATAAACTTGATCAGACGAAAGATTGTAAATTCCATCTAAATCAATATTACCGCTTTCTGAAACAACTTCGTCGACGATTTCATTTTGTTCGGCATTTTCAATGCCGTTTTTAATCTCGTTCACAGTTGCTTCACCTGTGTCGGCACGATATTTGTAACACGACGCGTTGTCGGTATTATATTCATTAGTTTCCGATCTGCACAAAAGATACTTGTACTTTAAATCGGGACTATAATACCAATATACGCCTTCATTATAGTCGTAGTAAATCACAATTCTATCATTATCAATGGATAAGAAACTGCCGTTATCGACACAGTTATAATACTCGGTTGAATTTGACATTAAGTCAGTCCTTTCGCAGGTATCAGCGTCCGTAAACCGCCAACTGTAAACAATGCCATCATCAGAATTATAGTCAATCCAATAAAAATCAGATTTAGAGCTCATTACAGCATCGGTCGTTTTAAAACCGAATTCGGCAAAAGAAAACCCTGAATAAGAGGTCAAAATCAAATAGCAAAATAAAACGACGAGGGCAATTAAAACAGTTTCCAATATAGCCCACTTGTATTTTGCTACCTGCGGCTTTACAACTGTCGGTTGAGATAATTCATTATTATTTTCTACATTTAAATTATTTTTATAATTTTCTTGCATTATAAATCATCTCCTATCAGTCAATTTTAATCAGGCAGGAATCCTCTAATCCGGAATCAGAGATAACAGTTACAAGCACCATACCCGATCTTTTAGCAGTAATTTCGCCCGTTTTAGAGTTTATTGTAGCTATACTTGTGTCATTACATTTCCATCTGAGACCAGTATCATTTGTATCAGCGGTCACTCGGAATTTATCACCGACCGAAATATGCTTTATACCGGGAATATCAATAAACTGCTGCGAAGAAAACCCTTCCAGAACGTTACCCTTGTACGAAATCCTAACCTTTAACCAAATCGGGTTCTTTTTGTCCCCCGTATTATATGGCTCAATAACTGTAACAAGAGAATTATGCACCTGTTTAACATAGCTCTTTTTATTATTCGGATCAATTAAAATTCGCTTATTCTTTGTAGAAGGGCCGTTTCTGAAATTAAGCCACGATTTGACGTCATTGAGAGTAACAATACCAGTCTTGCTAGTATTACAATTATTGATGCTCAAATAAGCTGACTCATAATCATAGCCATAATCATACGAATCGTCAATAGTCGTATTTATATTATCCGACATAATATAGTATCCCGTGAGATTATAAGGATCGTAGCAAACAAAGCTATCATTCAAATATTTATTAACATTCTGCAGGAAGGAGCTTGATGATTCGCCACCTTCTGAGGATTTGATATTTGCGCTGTCCTGCTCAACTACTACTTTTTTATAATTCTCGTCAAAGCGGATAAGCTCATAATTGTATATTTGAGTGTAGTTCGAATCAGAAATACCCTGATAATATCTATAAATATAATATAATGAATCCTTGTTTAATACGTAGGTAGCGCCGTAATCACTACTGCTCGAATAAAGCTTATGTAAGCGCGATTTTAAAAGAGTCAGTACCTCGACAAAATATTTATCTCCGTCACTAAAACAGCATATTACATCTTCACCGAACGAATCGCTGAAATCGGATATAGCAAAATGCACGTCGGTATATCCCGAATCCTCCAAATATTTGGCATAACGGAAACACATTTTTCTCAAAAAGTCCTGTCCGCTAACCGATTCATTTGTCGCAAATTGCGATTCACCTACGACCTTGCGGTAGGTGATTTTTTCACCCTTTGACGAATAAACAAAGTTGAGCATTCCATTATCGTACACAACATTAGAAACACTTGACGGATTAATTTCGATAGGTATTGAATGCACAATCAATCTCTTTGAATTACTGTCATAATCGGCAAAAACGCATATATCAGTTGATTTGATACAATCATCCAATTCATTTGAGCGGTCGTCAAGCTTTGAAAGAAGCTTATCCATATATCCTGACACTAAAATCACATATTCATTTTCGCCGTCATTGTCAATGTCGTTAAAAAATCTTTGCTGCGATTTGCCAATAAATTGCGAGAGCCCGTCATAATACAAATTCATAAACTCATCGGCCGAACCAATATGCTCCAAAACGCATGATTTATGCGCAAACGCTTTGCCCACAGTATCAGCCGAATTATTAAATAAAACCTTTTTTTGCTTTAAGTCGACGGTAAAACGATGCTCGTCCTCGCCATCACCAAATTTATACGAGATAAAGTAACTGCTACCATCCTTTTGGAGTCCACACTCATTTGAATTTATATACTGCTCGTCGACGGTAGCGGAAACAATCGAAGCGTCAATCAATTGAGCCGCTTTTTCTCTATTGGTAGATACAGAGCCGGCAAACAAGCCGCTAAAACTATCGGTAACTGTAAAGGCAAACACCGAAACAACAATAGCAAATGCCGCCGTAATTGCTATCATTACTCTAAAAATTGTCCTGTTATTCTGAATACAACTTGCCTTAACAAAGCCGACAATTATTGCTATTACAATACACGCAAAAATGGCAATTACCGCATAACTTAATACAGGAAACATAATTAACCCTCCTTGGATTACTTATATTTCGATGATATCATACATTTTTCTTTTATTCAATACAAATTACAAAAGTAAAAACTCGGCTTCAAAAAAATGAAACCGAGCTTTAATTAAAATATCGACGCGACTTTTTCGTACCACTCAACCAATTTAAATTTCACCTTGTAGTTTTCATATCCTTTTATAAGGTCAATTTCGTCATCGCTAAGCTTATCATCAAGGTCAAGCGAAGGTGAAAGACAAATTGAAGGAAACATAACGCACCACCAGTTTCGTCCCTTTCCCTCGCCTATCGTTACGTTCAGAGCAAGATATTCACCGGCAGGTAAGGTGTATCCGTCATAATGGCGGGTATCAAAATCGATGTAATCAAGCTTTGCACGGACAGTATAATCAAATCCATTCAACCTAATCTCATCCTCAGCGACGCCAATTATTTGAGGCAGAATCTTATTTGTTAATTCAACAGCTTCTTCATAGCTAGTCGACGCTAAAAACAAGTCCCCCGTTTCGCTCAAAATTCTGTCGCGTACCTTTAATTTTAACGACTGGTCATCCTCACTGTCCGAATTCGCAATAACGTGTAGTCGAAGCACGTCATTTCGTATTTTTTGACAGCTGACGTTAAACCTTGACATCGAAACCAAACAGGTTAAAATTATGACACACGAAATAACAACAGAAATTTTAGGTAAGTACGTATTTTTAATAATATTCAAAAAAGCATCCATCCTTTCGGTAGAAAGTATTGGACGCTTTTTATATTTTTATTCAATTATTTCAATCCCCGATGAAACAGGGCGGCATAAATAAACATCTTCATACTTGTTTTTTAAATTCACAAAGCATTTTTCAGCCGCATCTTTTGCATTGAATATACCGAAAAAAGTGGGGCCACTTCCGCTTAATGAAACAGCATCGGCACATAAACTGACTAAATCATTTTGCACTTCAATAGAATTCTCGTCATTCCAAAACTGTATAAAATCATTATGCATCAATTGGTAGGCATCAGCTTGTCCACTCTTCATTTTTTCAAGTAATTTATCTACATTCGCGTTGGTAATTTTATTCGACTCATCAATTAACGAATACATATATCCTGTTGATTTCTTTGTCCCCGATTTAACCAATACCAGATGGTAATTATCAACGACGTCCTGCTTTTCTATCCTGTCGCCAAAGCCCTTTACCATTGCAGTGCCACCGATTAAACAAAACGGCACATCAGCTCCAATGTTACCTGCCAAAGCAACAAGCTCATCATCCGTCAACTTATTATAAATATGATTTAATAAATATAATACCGCTGCGGCATCAGCGCTTCCACCGGCAAGACCGGCACTAATCGGAATATTTTTTTCGATACTAATCTTGATATTCTGAATGGGCATATTCGCGCATTTGAAATATTCGAATGCTGCCTTTTCTGCAATATTATCATCAATAATATTGCAGTTGCATACAGTCGTAATGCCGTCAACGTCAGTTTCTTCAACGCTAACCTTATCAGCAAGTGAAATAGACTGCACAATCATATCCAGATCATGCAGTCCGTCATTTCTTTTTCCCGTAACCTTTAAAAAAAGGTTAATTTTTGCATAAGCAAGCGCAGATAATTTCATAAAAACCTTATCCTTTTAGCTTATTTACAAATAGTTCGATACGTTTAAGCGCCTCTTCGATATGCTTGATCGAGTAGCAATACGAAACGCGGATATATCCTTCCCCACATTCGCCAAAAGCGTCACCCGGTATTACTGCTACACGGTATTCGCGAAGCAATCTTTCACAAAATTCGTTGGATGAAAGACCTGTACTCTTTATACAGGGAAAGGCGTAAAACGCGCCCTTCGGTTCGAAGCAATGAAGCCCGATTTTATTAAATCCATTGACCATATACCGCCTTCTTGCATCGTACTGATTTCGCATCTTAATAATATCTTCGTCGCCGTTTTGAAGAGCTTCAATGGCCGCAAACTGTGATGTAGTCGGAGCGCTCATAATGGCGTACTGATGAATTTTGACCATTTGTTTCATTATCTCCGAGTTAGCGCAGGCATATCCCATTCGCCAACCGGTCATTGAATGTGATTTGGAAAATCCGCCGATAAGAACAGTTCGTTCCATCATTCCGTCAATTTCAGCGATAGAGACGTGGTTAGAGCCGTATGTAAGCTCACAATATATCTCATCCGAAAGAATAAGAATTTTGGTATCTCTTAATACTGCGGCGATAGCTTCAAGGTCATTTCTATCCATAATAGCGCCGGTAGGATTACACGGATATGGTAAAATAAGCAACTTTGTTTTATCACTAATTGCCGACTTAAGCTGCTCGGCAGTTAATCTGAAATCGTTATCTTCGACAGTATTGATAAATACAGGAATTCCTCCTGCAAGACGAACAATCGGCTCGTAGCAAACAAAGCTCGGCTGAGGAATTATTACCTCGTCACCGGGATTAACAATCGCTCTGATGGCACAGTCAATTCCTTCGCTACCGCCAACAGTAATGAGAATATCACTATCGGCATTGTAACAAAGATTGTACCTGCGTTTTAAATATTTTGACACCTCGTTGCGAAGTGCGACGATACCTCTGTTTGCGGTGTAGCGAGTTTTTTTATCCTCGAGGGATTGAATACCCGCCTGTCTGATATGCCAAGGTGTAGCAAAATCAGGCTCACCGACGCCAAGAGATATAACATTTTCCATTTTTTCGGCTATATCAAAATACTTTCGAATGCCCGACGGCTTTGTATCCAATACAGCGCGATTAAGCAGCTTGTTAAAATCCATTAGAACGAAACGTTCTCCCTATCATCGAGTTTAGTATCCTGAATTTCGATACCGTTATCCTTGTATGTTCTGAGAATAAAATGGGTTGCGGTTGAAACAACACCTGCTATTGTAGCCAGACGCTTTGCAACAAACATTGCAATTTCCTGAAAGCTTCTGCCCTTTACAATTACGCAAAGGTCGTATCCACCCGACATAAGATATACCGATTCAACGTGCTCAAATCTCATCACACGCTCGGCAATATCCTCGAATCCCGCATCGGGCTGAGGTGTTACTTTGAGCTCAATTATTGCTGTAACGTGGGTATTGTCAACCTTGTCCCAGTTAATGAGCGCAGTATATCCTCGAATAATGCCGTCCTTGTGAAGCTCAGCCATTTCGGCGGCAACAGTTTCGGTGTCGCTACCGAGCATTAAAGCAAGCTCCTCTACCGAATATCTCGCATTTTCTTCAAGTAAAGATAAAAGTCGATTTCTCATATCTTTATTCACTCCATCAACCTGCTCCGCTAATCCAAAGAAC
>JAFOCH010000147.1 GCA_017381395.1 Clostridia bacterium | reverse complement strand
CTACGAGCTGACTCAGGAGCAGGTTGCCGAAACGGTCGGAAAATCGCGTCCGGTTGTAGCAAATGCACTGCGACTGCTCTCTCTCGATGAGGAAACGCTGGCTCTCGTTTCGGCGGGAGATATTTCGGTCGGTCACGCAAGGGCAATGATTCCGCTTGACGAATCGACACGCCGACTTGCCGTCGAAATGGCGCTCAAAGGCGCGACAGTAAGAGCGATCGAGGCCCTTTCAAAGCAACAAAGCGAAAAGAAATCGGGCAAAAAGCAGACAAAGGCAAACCCATTCTTTAAAGAAACAGAAATCGCGCTTAAAAACTCGCTCGGCCGAAAGATAAAGGTCGACGGAACCGAGAAAAAGGGCGTTTTAATGATTGAATTTTACGGCAAGGACGACCTTACGGCCATCGCAAATCTCCTTGCGGGAAAAGAATAAAGGAAGGTAAAAACCATGATTGACATTAAATTTTTAAGAGAAAATCCCGAAATCGTTAGGGAGAATATGCGAAACAAATTCCAGGAGCACAAGCTTCCCCTCGTTGACGAGGCAATCGAGCTTGACGCTTCTTTCCGCGCCGCTATAAAGGAAGCCGACGAGCTTCGCGCAACGAGAAACAAGATTTCGAAGCAGATTGGCGCACTGATGGCTCAGGGCAAAAAGGACGAGGCAGAGGAAGCAAAGAAGCAGGTTGCCGCAAACGCCGCTCGTTTGGCAGAATTGGAAGAAATCGAGCGTGAGCTTGAAGAAAAGCTCAAGACAGTTATGATGACCATTCCGCAGATTATCGATCCGTCGGTACCGATTGGTAAGGACGACAGCGAAAACGTGGAGGTAGAGAAGTTCGGCGAGCCGATTGTCCCCGATTATGAAATTCCCTACCATTCCGAAATCATGGAAACCTTTGACGGAATCGACCTCGACAGCGCCAGAAAGGTTGCAGGAAACGGATTTTACTACCTGATGGGCGATATTGCACGTTTGCACTCGGCTGTAATTTCGTATGCGCGTGACTTTATGATTGACCGCGGATTTACCTACTGCATTCCGCCCTATATGATTCGCTCAAACGTAGTTACCGGCGTTATGAGCTTCGCCGAAATGGACGCCATGATGTATAAAATTGAGGGCGAGGACCTCTATTTAATCGGCACAAGTGAACATTCCATGATTGGTAAATTCATCGACACGGTTAACAAGGAGGAGGCACTCCCCTACACGCTGACAAGCTATTCACCCTGTTTCAGAAAGGAAAAGGGCGCTCACGGAATAGAGGAGCGTGGCGTTTATCGTATCCACCAGTTTGAAAAGCAGGAAATGATTGTCGTTTGTAAGCCGGAGGATTCTCCCTACTGGTTTGACCAGCTGTGGAAGAATACGGTTGACCTTTTCCGTTCGCTCGATATCCCGGTACGTACACTCGAATGCTGCTCGGGCGACCTTGCCGACCTGAAGGTAAAGTCGATCGACGTTGAGGCCTGGTCTCCCAGACAGAAAAAGTATTTTGAGGTTGGTAGCTGCTCGAATCTCGGTGACGCTCAGGCACGCCGTCTTAAAATTCGTGTAAAGGGCGAAAATGGCACATACCTCGCTCACACACTTAATAACACAGTAGTTGCTCCGCCGAGAATGCTCATCGCATTCCTCGAAAACAATCTGAACGCCGACGGAAGTGTTAATATTCCGGTGGCACTGCGTCCCTATATGGGTGGCAAAGAAAAAATCGAGGTAAAGTAAAAAAACCTTGATATATCAATGAGTTTCGCCCTTTTTGACAGTATAAAAAAGGGCGGAAAATCCGCTTTAATTTGGAGGAAAAAATGGCAAAGAACAATGACGATATAATCACCCTCGTCACCGAAGAAGCCCCGAAAAAAAGGGTAAAAAAGAAGGTTGCTGAAGCTCCTTCCGCACCGAATAACGATGATTTTCGCGGAAACGGTGACACGGGAGTAAAGCATTTTGAGGCAAAGGGTGGCGACGAAAACACCGCTTTTAGTCCGCGAAATGTGACCGAAAGTGACAGCGGCATCAATTTTTATAGCGAGGACAGCGGTGAAAAAAGACCGCCGATTGCCGACTATGACTCGGCCGTTTTGGAAGAAAGCTCGCTTGCTAATCTCTATTCCGACTCGGGAAAGACGATTTGTATGGTTATGCGCGTCATCAGTACATTACTGTTTTTCATTTCCCCGATTTACTTTATCGGTGCGATGTTTGCCCTTTTTGGCACCAATACTCCGCTTACCTCGGGTCAGATGATTTCGGGCGTAATTGAGGGGCTTATCACAGCAATTTTGTTTGTTATTGGCGGATTTTTGGTAATCGCGCTGATAAAAATACTGCAAAATCTGATGGCCTTGCAGAAAAAGAAATAAACCCTCTCCCCTTTTTTGATTAATTTTGGAGTGATTTTTTTAGATGAAAAGGATTATTTTACTCGCAATTTGCCTGATTATGATACTGGCGTTGGTTTCGTGCGGAAACAGTGAAAATAATTCGCTTAACGAAGTTATGGACGAGCTTAACAGCGCAAATGCTTCGTCAATAGACGAGGTGGAAAGTGACGTATCGAGCGAAATTACACTTGCCGCCGCCGATATTGTAAAGCGCGAATACGAAAAATCGGGCGAATACCTCTTTAACGGGACAAAAACTGAATTTAACTACGCCTATCCCCAGATTGTGCTTGACCAGGTGGGTGTTGCGTCGATTAACGAGCGAATCAAAAATTACTGCGAGGCGCTTATCGACACCGAGCTGAATGCAATGAGATCGAGCAGAAAGCTCGGCATGACCAAAATGAGCTATTCCGCCTATTTAAAGGACGAAATTCTGTCCATTTTGATTAAATCAGAGTATGGATATGAATTTACCCTTTTTGAAGCGATAAACCTCAATATCGCGACGGGAATCGAACAGGAAAAGAATGATATTTTTAACGCGGCAGGTCTGACCACAAACGATGCCGCCGAAAGAATTAAGGCAGCCGCCGAGGATAAATACGTGCAAATTCACGGCACAATTGCCGATCGCGACGTAAACGATACCATCGGCTACGCAAAAGGAAAGGCGGCAACCTCGATTGATTACGACGTTGATATGACACTTTATTTCGATGAGGACGGCAAGCTCAAGGCCATTGTTCGCATATACGAGCTTGGCGGCGAGGAATACGAATATCACGAGGTTACGGTTAAATAATTTAATTTTTGATAAAATAAACGACTTTTTTGCAAAAGGAAAAATTGCAAAAAGGTCGTTTTTTTGTGTGTAAAATGATTTCACAATCCCTCCGTCTGCCCTACGGGCATCCACCTCCCTTTACAAGGGAGGCATTTTTTTCTGTCTTGATGCGCGGAAAAAGGGAAAAATTTTGATGCTTAATTGGATAAGAACAGTATAAAAATTCGACGGAAAAATAAATTAAAAACTCGGACATTTTTCAGATACGAAAAACAAGGTAAAAATGAGGCAAAATATGTGGTATTTTTAGTCTTTATTTTCGTTAATTTTTTATACTTTTCATTTTTTAAAAAAATAATAAAAAAATGTTGAAAAATGCTTGATTTTTACTTGTAAAATTACGCTTTTTATGATATGATTAAGGAGTAAATTTGTGCGTTTTTTACCGAAGGTAAAAAGAGTAATTTTTTGGTACATTTTAAAGCAAATTTTATGAGAAAAATCGAATAAAAAACAATACTTTTTTTGGTACGATAATCGGGTAAAAAAACAGCACTTTTATTTGATTAAAAAACAGATAAAAAAAACAGCACTACTTTTGGGTTAAAAATTAGAGAAAAAATGAGATAGAAAAAAGGGAGGAAATTTAAAGAATGCAGACCTTTCAGGACGTTTGGAAATTAGTTGACGAATTCTGTGCAACGAAGGTATGTGACGTTGCTTACAATATGTGGTTCAAACCGATTACACCCGTCGATTTTAAAAATGGTGAGGCGGTGCTTCGCGTACCACACAGCATACATAAAAAGGTCATTGAACAAACTTATTCAGAGCTTATTCGCGTTTCGTTCCAAAATATTATGGGATTCCCGGTTGGACTTCGCATTCTTTGCGACGAAACTCCTGATGTGACCGGAAATCACGCTATTTCTGCCGAGCCGTCGGGCTACGAATACACCTTTGACACATATATCGTCGGCTCGTCAAACCGATTTGCCCATGCGGCATCAATGGCAGTAGCCGAGCAGCCCTCAATCGTATATAACCCGCTGGTCATTTATGGAAACTCGGGCGTAGGAAAAACACACCTTATGCTCGCAATATACAACTTTGTTAAGCATAAATATCCCAACAAGGACATTCTATACGTTCGCTCGGAGGAATTTATAAACGACTTTATTTCGGACGTTCACGAAGGACGTATGGAGCAATTCCGCAACAGATACCGTAACGTTGACATTCTGCTCATCGACGATATTCAGTTTATCGCAGGAAAGGAAGAAACGCAGGTAGAATTCTTTAACACCTTTAATGCGCTTCACCTGAATAACAAGCAGCTTGTAGTTACCTCCGACCGTCCGCCAAAGGATATTAAAGCACTCGATGAACGAATCAGAAACCGACTCGAAAGCGGCGTTATCACCGATATTGCTCCGCCCGAATTTGAAACTCGCGTCGGAATTATAAAGAGAAAGGCGCAAATGATTGGTCTCGACCTCGACGATGATGTGGTATTTTATATTGCCGAAAATATTAAGCAGAATATCCGTCAGCTCGAAGGCACGGTTAAAAAGCTGCAAATGAACTTTCAGCTCGACCATCAAAAGCCAACCATCGCATATGTTCAGAACGTTATCAGGGATATAAAGAATGACTTTTTACCCGAGCCGGTGACCGTGCCGAAGATTATCGACGAGGTTACTCGCACCTACGGCGTTACCACCGACGACGTTATGAGTAAAAAGCAAAATGCCCCAATCACAAAGGTTCGTCAAATTTGTATGTACATTGTCCGCGAAATTACCGAAATGTCACTCGAAGAAATCGGAAAGAACTTTGGAAAAAATCATGCGACGGTACTTCACTCAATCAATAAAGTTGCCGAGCTGATGGCAACCCAGCCGAGAGAAAAGAACGTTATCGAGGACATAATTAAGAACCTGAACACACAAAAGGACTAATAAAACTTTAACAAAAGCTTTAACAATTAACTTTAAAGTAATGTTAAAGATTTTGAAAAGTGTTTTTTCTTTAACATTTCAACATTTTTTAAAAATTTGCATGAACATAAAAAATGACGGGACAAGTATTGGTGTTACTTGATTTTACGAAGGTATTAACATTTTAACACCCTCTACTACTAAGACTATTTTTTACCTTTTTTATTTATAAAAAAACTGCGTTTTTTGTCCTTTGTCACCCGTTGTCATGTTAAAGCTTGAATTAAACTGAATCACTACTTTTATTTTAAAAAATTTCATTGGCGTAAAGGAGAATATAATATGAAATTCACTTGTGACAGAGATACCATATGCGAAGCTGCAGGTCACGTTTCGCGCGTTGTTTCACAAAAAACAGCGGTACCTGCGCTTTCGGGCATTCTCGTTATCGCAGACAGGGGTAAAATTACCCTTTGTGGCTACGACCTTGAAACAGGAATGGAAACCGAAATAGACGCTCAGGTTGACGAATGCGGACGTATTATCCTGGACGCAAAGCTTTTTTGCGACATTGTACGCAGATTACCTGAAGAAAAAATTACTGTATCAATCGACGAGCGTTTGATGTGCCATATTACAAGCGGAAATTCAAAGTTTTCACTCGTTGGAATTAATGCTGATGAATATCCCGAGCTTCCCCAAGTTATCGGAGCAAAGACCATTTCAATTCCGTCGGCAATGCTTACCTCAATGGTAAGACAGACCATCTTCTCATGCGCCATTCCCGGAAACTCAAAGCCGGTTCACACCGGTATCATGTACGAAATAGAAAATGGCGTACTTCGACTGATTGCCGTTGACGGTTTCCGCGTGGCAATCCGTCAGGAAAAGATCGATTTCGAAGGGGTAATTCGCTTTATCGTACCGGCAAGGGCAATGAGCGAGGTTCTCCGTCTGATCACCACCGACGCGGATATTAAGATTACCATGTCAAAAAGACACATTATCTTTACTGTCGATGGATTTATGATTATTTCACGTTTGCTCGATGGCGACTTTTTCAGCTATGAGCGAATTTTGACCGACGAGGTTAACACTACCCTTTCGGTTGATACCCGACTTCTTATCGATATGATCGAGCGTGTTAGCACCGTTATCGTCGATAAGGAAAGAAGAAAGACACCAATTTGCTGTAATATTAGCGACGGCGTGTTTAAGGCAACCTGTACCACCGACGTTGGTAGTGCGACCGACGAGCTTCCCGTTGATATGGAAGGAAAGGATATCAACATAGGCTTTAACTTCCGCTATTTGTTAGAGGCCCTTCGCGCAAGTGAAAGCGACAAGCTCGTTTTACAGCTTAACGAATCGGACAAGCCGCTGTTTATGCGCCCGATTGATGGCGACAGCTTCCTTTATATTGTACTTCCGGTGAGATTAAAATGACAGATATTAAGATAACAACCGATTTTATACGCCTCGATAGTTTTATCAAGCTGGCTAATTTGGTCGGCAGCGGCGGTCAGGCAAAAATGATTATTCAGGACGGACTGGTCAAGGTGAATGACGAGGTCTGTATCATGCGTGGAAAAAAGCTGTACGGCGGAGAAATTGTCTCGGTCGATGGCGAAAT
>JAFOCH010000146.1 GCA_017381395.1 Clostridia bacterium | reverse complement strand
GTCGAAAACAGGAATAAAAACGCGACATTTTCGGTCAATTCAATAGCCGAAATCACATACAAGCAGGCGGTAATAATCGGCGTGTGGCAGCTTTTAGCGGCGGCATTCCCCGGCACCTCGCGTTCGGGGGCAACCATTATCGGCGCCCTGCTTCTCGGCATTTCGCGAAAAACGGCGGCAGAATTCACCTTCTACCTCGCGATCCCCGTTATGTTTGGCGCAAGCTTGCTCAAAATGCTTAAATTCAGCTTTAATTTCACACCCATCGAGCTTGCAGTATTGCTTGTAGGAATGCTTGTTTCCTATCTCGTTTCGGTGTTGGTGATAAAGTTCCTTTTAGGATACATCAGACGCCACGATTTTAAGGTTTTCGGCTGGTACAGAATAGCCCTCGGACTTATCGTAATCCTTTATTTTACGATAAAAGAGCTTGTGTAAAAATTATAGAGATATATAAAATATTTTCGGTTAAATAACCAGGAGGTTGAAGATAAATGGCGGAAAAGAAACCTACTCCCCCTAAATCAAGGTCAAGGTCAAAATCCGTAAAATCTAATTCAATTATTACTCCGATAATACTTTTTGCGGTAGCTGTTTTCTTAGAAGCACTTGCTCTCATTCCGCAAAAGGATGTCGCGGTGTGGAACTTTTTACATAACTTTATTCAGTCATTTTTCGGGCTTTGCGCTGTTGTTTGGCCGATATTTTTGGGATATGCGGCGGTGCAAATGTCACGCGATATCGACGAGAAAAAGAGAAGAAATCAGATTATTATAGGTGCGGCCACCGTATTGTTTGTTTCGGCGGCGATTGACGTGTTCGGTGTTCAGGCCGAGCTTGGCTTTATCGAGCATATAAAGGCGGCATATACGACAAATGGCTTTTTCCGCGCTGGTTTTATCGGCGCACTTTTTGGCCATCCCTTTACCGCTATTGCGGGTAAAATTGGCGCCAGAATTATTTTCGCACTCGCAATTTTTGTCGTTGTGATGATAATTACCAAAACTGCCCTTTACAAATTTGTAGACAAGGCGGGCAAACCCGCCGAAAAGCTGCGCGAGGTTGCGGTGGACAAGTATTATGAGCATAAGCGTCGCAGAGCAGAAAAGGCGGCTGAGGTTGAGGTTGATACCCGCTTTGCTTATGACATCCCTCTTTCGGGAGAGCCGATTCGCGAGGCCGACGAGCTGAAACCCAACGACCCCGAGGAAATGAGAAAAAAAGGCCGCCGTGTAGTCGATTCCTTCCGACGTCACGACGTGCTTGACGATATGCCCGATCCTATTGAAAATGCACCCGTCCAGGACGAACTAGAGGACGAAAATGCAGGTGTAATTGATGAGGATCTGCTCAAAAAGCTTGACGAGTCGGTGGAGGTTATCTATGCCGACAAAAAGCCGAAAAGACAGAGCAGCGGCATTAAAATTACAGGCGATGACGATGAGCTTGAGGAGGAAATCGAGCAGCAGCCGGAATATAAATATCCGCCAATCGACCTTCTCAAACGTCCGTCAAACGATACCTCGGGTGACATTCGCAGTGAACTCACCGCAAACGCGGAAAAATTGGTTGATACTCTGCGTTCTTTTGGTGTTGAAACCCGAATTATTAATATTAGCCGAGGCCCTTCGGTTACCCGTTACGAGCTCCAGCCGGCAGCGGGGGTAAAGATTAGCCGAATCACTAATTTGGCCGACGACATTGCCCTCAATCTTGCCGCCGCAGGAGTACGAATCGAAGCGCCGATACCCAATAAAGCGGCCGTAGGAATCGAAATCCCGAATAAAATCCGCACATCTGTTGCCGCACGTGAACTTATTGAGTCGGCGGAATTCGTTTCGGCTCAGAGTAAGGTTACAGGTATACTCGGTAAGGATATTTCGGGCGCAAACTGCTTTATGGACATTGCAAAGATGCCCCACGTGCTTATCGCAGGTACTACCGGCTCGGGTAAATCGGTTTGTCTTAACTCGATTATTATGAGTATGCTTTACAAGGCAACCCCCGACGAGGTCAGAATGCTTATGATCGACCCGAAGGCGGTTGAAATGATGGTATATAACGGAATACCCCACCTGCTTGTACCGGTAGTTTCCGATCCTAGAATGGCTTCGGGAGCGCTTTCGTGGGCGGTTACCGAAATGACCCATAGATATAAGATTCTGAGCGACAACGGTGTTCGTAATCTCGAAGCGTATAACGAACTTGCGAAAAAGAGTGACACACTCAAACCCCTTCCGCAGATAGTCATTTTCATCGACGAGCTTGCCGACCTTATGATGACTGCGCCCAACGAAGTCGAGGATTCCATCTGCCGCCTGGCGCAAAAGGCACGAGCCGCAGGAATGCACCTCGTTATCGCAACCCAGCGTCCGTCGGTTGACGTTATTACCGGACTTATTAAGGCGAATATCCCGTCACGAATCGCCCTCACCGTATCCAATCAGGTTGACTCGCGTACCATTATTGATATGGCAGGAGCCGAGCGTCTGGTTGGTCGAGGAGATATGCTTTATTACCCTGTCGGCGTTGCAAAGCCGATACGTATTCAGGGTTGTTGGATTTCCGACGCGGAAATTGAGGCGGTCGCAAGCTTCCTCAAAAATGGTCAGAAAAATGATTATGACGAGAATATTCAGCAGGAAATTGAGCGTCAGGCCGCGCAGGAAAAGGGCAAAAAAGGTGGAGCTTCCGCCTCTGCCGAAGCGTCTGACGGCGAATATGACGAGCTGCTTTCGGCCGCTGTCGAGGTGGTTATCGAGGCAGGACAAGCATCAACCTCTCTGTTACAGCGAAAGTTAAAGCTCGGTTATGCCCGTGCGGCACGAATCGTTGACCAGCTCGAGGAAAAGGGCGTTGTCGGTGCGTATGGTGGCGCATCAAAGGGACGTGAAATTCTCATCACAAAGGCACAGTGGATGGAAATGCAGGCAACGGGTGCCGACGAACTACTTGCCGATGAAGACTAAATTACATAAAATTATAATTATCGCAGTTGTGATTATCACTACTGCGATAATTTCGGTTACAGGATGCTTGGAAAAAGCATTTGTATTCTTTGGGTTAAAGCGGCTACCCGATTCGGCCGATGCCGTGCGCTTTGTCGACGTCGGTCAGGGCGACTGTACCCTTGTCCAAAGTGACGGTACGGTTATGCTTATCGACACGGGTGACGCATCTCATGCTATCTCTCTTTGCAATTATATTCGTTCACTCGGCTTTGAAAAGATTGATAGGGTGATAATAACTCATCCGCACTCCGACCATCTAGGCGGACTTAGAACCATATGCCAAAGAATGCAGGTCGATTCGGTTTATATTACCACCGTTCCGCCAAGCGATTTGCGTGATAGGGAAGTGTTCGACGGCTTTAAGGAGTCCTATTCGGGCGAGATTGTTTCCCTTGCCGAAATGGACGATTTTCGTTTCGGCGGCTTCGACGTGAGTACGGTCTTTTTTGACGAAAATGCCGCCGACGAAAATGACCGCTCGGCAGTAATTTCAATACGCTTCGGCGAATACGATTTTCTCGTCACGGGCGACATTTCGGGCAACGATGTGAATATAAATCATTCGGCCGACGTGCTGAAAATTGCCCATCATGGTAGCCAAACGGGCACTTCTGCTGAACTTTTGGACGCGGTGAAGCCCGACTATGCCGTCATTTCGGTCGGTGCGGATAATAGCTACGACCATCCGTCCGACGAGGTGCTTTCTCGACTAAAAGAATGGGAAACGAAAATTTACCGAACCGATTGCAACGGGATGGTCAGCTTCTTTCTCAATGACGGGATGCAAATTATTACGGAATATTAAGGTGTTCATTTAATGAATAGACAGAAATTTACCGGAAGTATACTTCTGCTTATCGGTGCGATTATTTGGGGCGTTGCCTTTGTCGCGCAGGCAAAGGCGTCCAATATCGGCGCATTTACCTTCAACTGCGTGCGAAATATAATCGGCGGCGTTGTATTATTGCCGCTTGTTTTCGTCCTGCGTAAAAAGGGTAATGATGCTACCAGACCGAAAAAATGCCCGAATATTTTCATTTGCGGAGCAATATGCGGATTCTTTTTAGCCATTGCGTCGGCATTTCAGCAGTCGGCCATAAATATGGGCGCATCGACTGGAAAGGCGGGCTTTATCACCGCCTGCTACATTATTTTCGTCCCGCTCATCAGCACCCTTTTTGGCAAAAGGGTTTCGCCTCTATTATGGATTGCCGTTGCGCTTTCGACGGCGGGACTTTATCTTTTATGCATGACCGAGTCGCTTGTGCTTGAAATAAGTGACCTGCTACTACTCGCTTGTGCCGTTTCATTTGCATTTCAGATTCTGGCAATCGACCGCTTTTCACCCTATTTCAGCGGAATAAAGCTTGCCAGTGTTCAGTTTTTTGCCTGCGGATTTTTCAGCGGAATAATGATGCTGATATTTGAAAAGCCGAGCTTATCGGCAATTTATTCGGCGGCGGTGCCGATTTTATACACCGGTGTATTTTCGAGCGGAGTTGCTTACACCCTCCAAATCGTCGGTCAAAAGAAGCTCAATCCCACCGTGGCGACCCTCATAATGAGCTTGGAATCGGCGATTGCTGCTATTTCGGGATGGTTGATTTTGGGCCAATCAATGCGACCCGAGGAAATAATCGGCTGCGTCATAATGTTTGCCGCCATCGTAATAGCCCAGCTCCCAACGGAAATTTTTAAAAGAAAATAAAATAATCGGTAGCCGCGAGGTTAAGCGACTACCGATTATTTTTAATACTATACTAGAATTCGGTTGCAATAATTTTACTGCATCCGTCGGGGGAATATTGCCAGTGGTCGATGTGACCGCTGTTGATGAAATACTTGGTGGGGGATGACCTTTTTTGAGCGTCAAACACGTCGATTATAATCAATTTTAGCTTCATTTTTTCCTTGATTATGCTCTTTATGTAGACGCTGACCTTTTGCCCTGCCTCTACATCGTCTCTCGGCTCGGCCAGACCGGCAAGATTCGGCGCAAGCTCGATAAAAATGCCGTAATCCTCGACCGTGCGAACAATTCCCTCGACCGTTTCACCCTGCAGAAATTCGGCGGCGTTTTCTTCCCAGGTGCCGAGTAGCTCTCGTTGCGAAAGCGAAACTCGACCGAGCTCGTCGATCGACTTTACTACCGCCTTGATGATGTCGCCGGGCGAAAATCTGTCGGACGGATGTGAAATTCGCGATACCGAAATAGCGTCGATGGGCATAAGCGCGATTATTCCGCAACCAATGTCACAGAATGCGCCGAAATTTTCGAGATGGGTGACCTTTGCGTTTATTATATCGCCGGGGAGAAGGGACGAAACGTATTCTGCTTGGCACTTTTCCTGGGCGGCTCGTCGCGAAAGAACGGCCGTTTTATTTTCGGCATCAATCGATTCGATTATAAACGAAATCGCCTTTCCTACGCGCGAAATCAGCGCAATATCGCGAACAGTTCCTTCCCTTATTCCGACGGCACCTTCCTCGCGGGGAATGATACCTTTGATTTCGCCCAGGTCGACGAGTAGATTGTGCTCATAGTCGCAAAGGGTAACCGTCGCCTCGACTATTTTTCTTTTAAGCGAGGCATCTTCAAGCTCCTTTATAGAGGATAAAATTGCGCGATTTTCGGCTGTGTTCAGGATGTATCCTTCGGGGTAATAGTTTTCCATTTTTATTTTTTCCGCCTTTCCGGTCTGCGTTTTTTGTGCAGATTTGTTTTGTCAGTCTTTGAAATATATGCAATAATCGGCTATACTATAACGGAATTGACCGAAATTTTATTTGCACCTAAATTATGCAGTATCGGGGTCGCGCTTTTTTTATCCTCGGTAATGAATTTCATTCTGCATTTTTGACTCAGCGCGGGTTCATAGTAGCTTGTTTTGGTCGCGTAGCCGTAGCTTTTTGGTCGCATAATGTCCTTGTCCCTGCCGTAAATCGGTCGGTAGGGAAGCACGAATGGCGACACCGTATCCTTGCGAAAAATCGGTTTTGTAATGGTCACGCGTTTAACGTCGGTAAACTCTTTAAGCCGATTTGCCGCCATTTCCGCATACTCGATATTTTCAAATTCTGCCGTGATTTCGAATGGCATATTTTCACCGCCTTTTTTCTTTTCCTATGTATTATTTGCCGAAACAGGCGGTAAAATAAATTAAGTATAGAGGTAATATTTTATACCGAATGGCAATATTTTTTACAAATAAAATGATTGTCAGCTCGGAGGAAAATATGATTAGCTTTACCCTAAAAATGCCGTCAAAGAGAAACTTTATAATTTGTGCGGTTTGTATAATTTCTGTTATCGTGATAGCCGCTTTTGTGGCCCAGGGCGGCGGTATGAAGGGGATATACGATAGTATAGATAATCAGGTTGAGTACGCACGCTCTTTTGGCTGGGACGTGTCGAAAAAACCGGTGAAGGTTCAAAAATTTTACATCTCCGACATCCTGGACGAAGACCTCAAAAGGTACAACGAAATCCAGCTTTCGCAGGGGTTTGATTTGCGCGAATTTACTGGCTGCGAAGTTGTCAGATATTCATATTCGGTGAATAACTATCCTCATTGTCCGAGCGGAATTTTGCTTAATTTGACGATGTGTGAGGGCTATATTGTGGCGGCCGATATTCAGTCGGTAGAGGGTGATGGATTCATCCATTCTGTGAAAATACCACAGTGATTTTTTTATGACAAAAAGCGAGTTCATAAATTGGTCACAAGTTATATTTTTTTACACCATAAACCAACAAAAATTATGCGCTTTTGTGCAAACCGCTTAATTGAAAAAAATTCGTTGGTAAATATAAATAAATAGCGGGTATTATATTTGTTTGATTGGGGCATAGTATTTGTAAATTTTGTTTGATATAATACCATTAGAATACAAGGCGGAATGTATTTCGCTTAAAATGGAGGTCAGTTTTAATGGCAAGTTTAACACTTAAAGACATTGTAAAAAAATACCCCGGTAACGTTCTTGCTGTATCCGACTTTAACCTTGAAATTAAGGATAAGGAATTTATAATC
>JAFOCH010000145.1 GCA_017381395.1 Clostridia bacterium | reverse complement strand
GATAATGGTTGCCCCCGAACGCGAGGTGCCGGGGAATGCCGCCGCTAAAAGCTGCCACACGCCGATTATTACCGCCTGCTTGTATGTGATTTCGGCTATTGAATTGACCGAAAATGTCGCGTTTTTATTCCTGTTTTCGACAAGGATGAAGAAAACACCGAACAAAATCAGCATAACCGAAATTGTAATCCAGTTGTAAAAATATTTGTCAAAAAAGTCGTCGAGCAACACGCCAACTATTGCGGCAGGAAGGCAGGAAACAAGCACCTTGTACCACATGCTCATTACGCTCGATTTTATCTTTATTCCGTGCGAGAACGAGAATGGCCACAGCTTGCCGAAAAACATTGTCACAACCGCCAAAATTGCGCCAAGCTGAATGACTACGCTATACATATTCCAGTAATCGTCGCCAAAGCCAAATTTAAAAAACTCCTCAAACAGAATGAGGTGGCCCGTACTTGAAACGGGTAACCATTCGGTTATTCCCTCGACGATACCAAAAAATATCGACTTTAAAATTTCGAAAAATTCATTCATTATTTACTCCTCAAATATGTATTTTGCAGAAAAAACTTTCTGCACAAAAAGATTTATTTTTTATTCGCTGAATTCAGCTTTATTTCGGTCGATTTAATAAAATCGCGCGGATTGGTAGACAATAAAAGGGTGTTTTCGTCCTTTTTGCACTCGGCTATCTGTACCGACAAATCGAGCATTACCATTTCGCTCGGAATGATTGAATAGAGCATCATTTTTTCTTTCCCGCCCTTTTTTCGTCAATCATTTGGTACAGCGCAGAAAGGGCATCCGACAGTCCGCCCAATCGATCGATGAGTCCGCTTTCGACCGCTTCGTTTCCTTCCAGCACGGTGCCAACGTCGGTAATTAGCTCGCCGACATTCATCATCAGCCGCTTGAACCTTTCGCCGCTGATGGAGGAATTATCGGTGACAAATCGAGTGATTCTCTCCTGCATTTTGTCAATATACGAAAGGGTTTCGGGTACACCGAGGACCAGTCCGCTCATTCGTACGGGGTGAATGGTCATTGTCGCCGACGGCACGATAAACGACATTTTTGCCGATACGGCAAGGGGTACTCCGATGGAATGACCGCCGCCAAGCACAAGCGATACCGTCGGCTTGCTCATTCCTGCAATTAGCTCGGCTATTGCAAGTCCCGCTTCGACGTCGCCGCCGACCGTATTCAGAATTATTATCAGTCCCTCAATTTCCTCGTCCTCTTCGATTGCGACGAGCTGAGGAATTACGTGCTCGTACTTTGTCGTCTTATTCTGTGACGGGAGGGTATAATGCCCCTCAATCTGACCGATTATGGTCAGACAGTGGATAACCCCCTTTTCCGAAACGGCGGTGACAGAGCCGCTTCGAGCAATTGCTTCGAGCTGGGCGATGGACATAGCGTCACGCGTATTGTCGCCGCTGTCGTCACCGCTATCATTGTCATTCGACTGATTATCGGGAGTTTCGACGTCGGGTATGGTTTGATTTAGTTCCTTATCGATTACATCATCCCGTGTCGATTTCGCTTTTTCTTTCATAAATGCACACCTCGTTTTTCGGATTTATTCTTTCCCGAAAAGGCGGCAAATATTACATCAAGCTATACATAGTTATTATATCACCATTTTGTTATTATGTAAAGCGGTTTTTGGACTGTAGAATCCCAACTTTTTCAGGCAAAAAGTCGCTTTTCGACTTGAATTCAGCCGCTCGCCGTTATTTATGCAAAAAACGGTTGAAAAACCGAGGTGGTTTGGTATAGAATAATAATATTATTTTATTCGGAGGATATATTCCGCTATGACTGAATTTTTTAGCTACGCAGGTACCGTTGGCGTTCAGGTTGTCGTACTGTTTATCATGATTCTGGTCGGATTCGTTATTTCGAAAAAGGGACTTTTAAACGGCGACGGAGCTATGCAAATGACAAACACGTTGCTGTACATCGTTACACCGAGCGTTATTATCAGCTCGTTTGACTCGATGGAGTTTTCATTAAAAGCGGCAAGTAACCTTTCGATCGCGGCAATATGCGCCGTAATTACCCACATAATCGGCTTTGCGATACCCTTTATTATTTTCAGAAAAAAGGAAAAGCAGCTCAAAAACGTACTTGTTTGCACGACGGCACTTTCAAACTGCGGATTTATGGGTGTGCCGATGGCCGAAGCTGTGCTCGGTGAAAGAGGCGTTTTTCTGGTTTCGGTTTATATCGCGATTTTTAACATCTTTGTTTGGACGCTCAGCTTCGCAATGTTTTCGTCG
This sequence comes from Clostridia bacterium, assembly GCA_017381395.1. Lineage (GTDB taxonomy): Bacteria > Bacillota > Clostridia > Oscillospirales > Acutalibacteraceae > UMGS1976. The sequence continues at coordinate 435 of JAFOCH010000145.1, read as the reverse complement.
GGAAAATTTAATGTCAAAAAAGCACTCATTAACCCTGGCGTAATCGGTACGCTAATCGGATTTGTGCTATTCTTCTCTCGGCTCAATCTACCCGAAATTATTTCAAAACCGATTGGATTTATGGCATCGATAAATTCCCCTCTGGCGATGATTGTTATCGGCTATTATCTGTCGGTTTCTCCCCTCAAAATCGCCAAAAAAGACCTACCGCTTATGCTTTCGGTTGGGCTTCGACTGATTGCAATTCCGCTCATTTGTCTCGGCATTTTTACGCTGATTGGAATAAAGGGTGAGTTGCTTAGCGCCTGCATCGTTCCTGCCTGCGCTCCTACCGCCGCAATGGTAATGATGCTCGCGGCAAAATTCGGCGGTGACACCGAGGCAGCTTCAAAGGGTATGTCATACGCGCACATTATTTCGGTCGTGACCATGCCG
>JAFOCH010000144.1 GCA_017381395.1 Clostridia bacterium | reverse complement strand
ATTGTCGGTAACTGTGCCGAGGTTTTCAGCGTGATGCTTATTGTATAAGTTCGCTTGACTCCGCTTGGTGCAGTGACCGTGAGGGTTGCGGTGTTTTCGCCGCTTTTAAGGTTGAATTTGCCCGTACCCGAAACTGTGGCGGCGGTTGTATTTGAGGTTTTTGCGTTTATCGTGACCGAAGTAACTGTATTTGACTCGATTACCAGCGAGTAGTCATAGGTGTAGCGGTAGAATGTCGGTGTAATTGTATATCCCGATACCGACAACGAACTTAACAGATTGTTGTTATTGAGGTCTCTCGTCGGCTTTACACATGTCGTTTCGGGCATGTTGCGATAAACCGGAATGTAAAAAACGAGAGCCGAATTCATAACCTCGTCGGTGTATGATGTCATCATTCTGGCCGCTTCGTTTGAAGGGGCAAAAACGTTTGTCATATACTGGTGGAGGTAATATCCGTTTCCACCGTCTGTTACGTCAAATTTTTGGAGATAGAGGGTATCCTGCTCCTTACTAATATATCCCGAAGCGATGAAGTTTGCACCGCCAACGAGGGCTTTATACGGAGTGTTCCAACCCTTTTTCTTTGCATATGCTGCGCCGTTTACGTACATTCCTGTGCTATTGGTATCGTATGCGTTGATGTTAAAATAGTTGTAGTAGCCACTGTATCCCGAAACGGTGCCGTGAGCGAGAGGATTACCCTTTGAGCCCTGTTCCTGCTTTAATCGTGAGGCAAGGTGATATGCACTGACATTTGCCTCGGTTGCCGCAGCCATAATTGCTTCGGCAAAGGAATCAAATTCGTTATCGGGGTAGCCATTGGCCATAAATGTTCCCTTGATAATATTATTTATACCTGCTAATGTGTGATCAGAAACATAGTTGAGCTTTTCAAATTGGAATATATACTTTTTGTCCAGAAAGTTTCGCGGGTCCATAGCCCAACAAACAATCTGCTCTGATGCTGCAACCCATTTTCCATCTAGACCGTACCAAGTGTTGTTGTCCCAGTCAAATGCATCCTTTTCAAAGGATTTTTGCTCGGCGGGACTGCTCGCAGGGACGAGGTTATATCCGACCTTGCTTTCGTTTTTGATAACTGTATTCCAGTCGGGAGTAATGTTTTGAGCGACGAATACCCACTCGGGATACTCTGCATGAAGGGCTCTGAGTGAGTCCTTATAGCTTTCAGGAAATCCTTGCAGAGTAAGATACTGTTCAAACGAGGTATCTGACGAAATCAAGGTTATGTACTCTGCCGAAACGTAGCCGTTTGTATCAGCGTACTGAATTTTGTACCATTTGGTACCGCCATTGTCAACCGTGTCTACAATAGTAACAGTTTCGTTATTATACAGTTTTCCCAACGAGGTTGCGTCGGTCGACGCTTCGCTTCGCACGTTGAGGTAGGAATCGACCTTTACAACGCCTTTTTGCGTATCAGCCGAAACGTTAAAGGGAACTATGACGGTAGAAACGATAATAGCAATAAGTATCATCGATAGTAACTTTTTAAGCTGTGTTTTCATCGTTTTCCTCCTTTTTTTCATCATAATCCACATTTTATTATACTATATTTATGTTATTAAGTCAAATCGACAAATTATAGCATAAAAACTCTCAAAATAATGAAATCTAATCTTTTATTTTACGTAAAGCGACTCTTTGAATTTTTCGAGCAGCGCTTCGCTGTTTTCCTTGGCGGCAAGTGCCTTTTTACTGCTACCCGAATCGGTGCCGTCGGTCAGGCGCTTATAAAGCATCATGTCCTCAGTGACAAAGCCGTCTAGGGTAAGGTCGATAAATTTATCGAATTCGGTTCCGTATAATTTGAGTGCCATCGAATCCTTTTCATCAAAATTCTCGTCGGTGTCAAAGATGTTTCCGTTTTGGGTGAGATACTTGTAGTAATATTCGTCAGCGATAATGAGTATTGATTCGCCCATTTGCAGCTCACTCATCAGGGTTGTCATATTGGCGTTGTATTGGTCGTTGTCGCTGCCCTTTGTGCAGTCCATTACGTGAACGGTGATTTCGCCGTCGCCGTTTATGTCCTCGGCAAACTGCTTAAAGTATATTTCGACCGACGATCTGACGTCGCTTGTCAGATATTTATTGGCGCACAGTAGAATTTTATAATCTGGCTCAACCTTTGACACGCATTGCGCTAGACCGAAAATGATGACAAAGCCGAAAAAAGCAGTGCATAAAATGCCCGGTTTGTTATGATACCATTGGTTTTCAACCCATTTATACGCCTTGTACAGCTTAGGGTGTTTTTGCTCGTCTATATTGATTTTAAAAAGTTTCTTTATTTTCATTTTTTTACCGCCTGGAAAAATTACATATATATTACTATTATCGCTTATTTTTCACTTTTTTTCAACAAAAATATTGCTACTGACATATAAAAAACTAACAAAGCCCTCTTTTCGTATCGAAAAAAGGGCTTTGTATTATCTGCTTTTTTACGGCAAAAAACCTTCGAAAATCGAGGAGCTTCCGTGCTTTTCTACCTCGTCAAATTCTTTTTTGTCCTTTATTGTCCATACGTAGGTGGCGGTGCCAAATATAGATTTCAGTACCTTTAGGGTAAACAGTTTTTTGTAATTCCACTTATCATAGGCAATAAAGTGCGGTCTGGCAATTACGTTTGAAAATAGGTTGCCGAGAAAGAAATTAAGTACCTTGCTTTTGGTAGCGCCACCCGTTGCAAGCTGTCCGCGTGCTACGTTTTTTCTATGCTTTTTGAGCCACATCAGTACCCTTGGGTCAAACGATTCGATTAAATAATCGCCCTCGTATTTGTCCAAAAGCTTAAAGCAATTTTCGCACAGCTCAGCATAGTTATCGTCGGTTTTAAGTTCAATCAGCAGCGGCACCTGACCGTCAACCAGCTCAATCACTTCGGATAAAAAAGGCACCTGGTCATTCGAGTTAAGCAGCGTAACCTTTTTTAGCTCGTCGGTGGTCATTTCGGTAACCAGTCGGTCTACACCTGCCGTTCTTTTTAGCGAGGTGTCGTGCATTACCACGATGTTATTATCCTTTGTCAAATGCACGTCGAATTCAAAGCCGAACCCTGCTTTTATCGACTCTCCAAAGGCGGAAATGCTGTTTTCAGGTATGCCTTTTTGAATATCGTGCAGTCCTCTGTGAGCAAAGTTGGTTTTTCTATGCTTTTCGACCATTTTGTTCTTTTTCATCGCGGGTAGAAGCATATACACTGCGGCTATTAAAAGTACAACCGCTACTATTAAAATTACAACTCCTAAATTAGCGAAAAAGTATAAGTATTCCATTTGTGATTACCTCTATAGTTGCAAAGTTTATGTTGCTATAACTTAATCCTCGTCAAATATTTCGATTCCCTTTTTAGCGGTCGGTTTGTTGTCGCCATGCTTTACAAACATCATTGTGATAAACGCCAGCGCAACGAAAGCTGCGGCATAGGGGAAAAGGGAGGTGAATTTCCAATTCATTAAAAAGCCGCTTAAAACTGGTGTCAGCGCCTGAGCGCTCATACTTGCCGCGTAGTAGTAGCCGGTATATTTGCCGACGTTGCCGCCTCTTGCCAACTCAACAATCATCGGGTAGCTGTTTACGTTTATCGTAGCCCAGCCGATTCCCGCAAGGGCAAACAGCGCATTCATCAGCATAACGGGACTGCCTGCTCGCATAAATGCTGCTGCAGTAAATGAAACGCAGAGCATAACAACTCCCGCCAAAATGGTCTTTTTTCGTCCGATTTTTGACGAAATGATACCAACGGGGAGATATGAAATAAGCGCGGCACCACTGGCAATCATCAGCGTCAGGTTATAGTCGAGGTTGAGCACCTTTCCTGCATAAACCGAGTATTTACTTGTAACGGCATTGTAGCCCATGTACCAGAAAACGACCGACAGCAGAATGAGAATGAGTGATGCAAACTCCGATTTTGAAAGGCGTCTGTCGCCCGAATTTTCGTCGTCATCGTCTTCGTCTATGTTGTATCTTGCGCTTTCCTCCTTCATTTCCTTAACGAATTTTGGCTCGTTGACAAATATAAGGAATATGCCGAGTGACACAAGCATAATCAGCGCGATTATTATAAAGAATGGGGAATAGCTCATCAGCGCGTTTGATGCCTTTCCCGTGCCCAAAATAATGCCTAGAACAAGTACCACTATTCCACCAGCAGTACCCATCAGGTTGATCACCGCATTTGCCTTTGACCGAAGCGGCTTTATGGTGACGTCGGGCATCAGCGCGACGGCAGGTGAGCGGAATAGAGCCATTGATAGCAGTACAATCAGCAGCACCCCTACAAAGAAAGCGAGGGTAAGCGGACTTGCCATCGTTTGATGCCAGGCGTACGCCTGACGTGCGGGGATAACGTAGTTATTATAATCGGCGTTTGTGACGGTTTTTCCGCGTTCGTCGATGGATTCGAGCTTGATTTCGGTAAATTCATCCCGTGACAGTGTTATTTTCCCATCAACCTTTTCGTCGGATAAAACAAAGTATTCGCCATCGGGTGTTTTGAGCGTTTTGCCTTGCTGATTATCATAAACGACGGTGAGAGCGGTCTTGTCCGACGAAGCGGCGGCACGGATATTATCGAGCTGCATATAGTCGCCGTACGAAAGGACGATAAACATTACCGATGCCACAACAGTACCGAGTATGATAAAGGGCGTACGTTTGCCTCTTTTGCCCTTGTGCTTGTCCGAAAGTGAGCCAAAAAGGGGAAGCAGAAACAGAGCGAGTATGTTATCAAAGGCCATGATAACGCCCGAAAATCCCTGATCCATGCCGAATTTGTCGGTCAGAATTTTGGGAATCAGAGTATCATACGCCTGCCAAAAGGCGCAGATAAGGAAAAATGCAAATCCAACAAAAAACGTGCGCTTGTAATTGAGCTTCATTTTTACTTCCTCCGTAAAAAAATTAGTTGTCGGAACAGTTTGAGTTATAAATAAAATATTTTCTGGCAAAGAAATTCCAAATAAATACGATAATTGTAGCGGCAATTTTACCTATCAAATAGTATTTGTCAGCGGGGATAAACGAGCTAAAAATCGCATATCCGCTAACGTACTCGTCGAATAAGTATATGATAAGTGTGTTTAGTAACAGACCGATTACCGCAATAATCGAAAAAATTACGAATTCAGCGGTTTTACTATTCACCTTCGCCTTTTTAAACACCCAAAACGAGCTTAAAATAAAGTTGACCCCCAGCCCGATTATGAATGCGGCAATCGATGCAAAAATCTTATCAATTCCAAAAAACTCCACCATTAGCGCAAGCGCACCCATATCAACGACGGTCGCCACTCCGCCAACAAAAAGTGAACGAAAAAACTGAATAAAGGTACTATCCGTTTTGTCCACAAAAATTCGGTTTATAATCTCTTTAATTTTCAAACGAAACCCTCTTTTTATTTTAGTTAATATCATTGTACCATATATAAAATGAAAAATCCAATTATATTTACTATCTTGGTAAACAAAATAACGCCCTACGACCTTGTGGCCATAGGGCGTTTTATTTTTATTCAGCTAAAGTGGTTATCTAACTTCTTGTTTACAATTAATTTTTTGTTTTCTTTGCTTGTTTAATTGCGCGGAGAAGTTCTTTGCCCTTGGGCTTCTTATCTCCCATTTGCATCAATCGAGTGCCGGGCTTATTGTTTGCCTCGATAATATCGATGCCGGTTTGCGTAATTGCAATGTCCCAGCCGAAGATTCCACATTGCGGTAATTTTTTATGAGCATCCTTTACTTGTTGGATTGCTTTATCCCAATTTGGTATAGCAAAACCTAAAAATTGAACACCGGAAATCGGGTGCTTTACATACGTATTGCCACGATAGTCAAATCCGTGCGTATTGATAATGCCTGTAGGAATGTCAATTTGTGCTCCAATGCCCTCGCTACACATATTATCAACTATAACACCCGGTCTGCTTCCGGTTTTTAAAGTTGCCGAAACAATCTTTACCTCACCTTGTTCTAAAAAGGAAACAATGCGTATTGAATTTACGGAAAAGGGATTAATTTCATTAATTTTCTCATGCTGTTGAATATATTCCTCGCAAACTATGTCTTTCGAAAAAGTGGCGTAGTATTTACGTGCCTGCTCATCATCCGTATACAAGAAAATGTTAATATCTTTTCCGTGACTTCCTACATCCGGCTTTACCACAATTTTTCCGTGTTTTTTTGCAAAGGATACAAATTCGTCCTCTCCGCTAATGGCAGTCATAATAATTTCACGATTGAAGCATTCTGGAATTAGTGAGAAGAAACCATATTTTGATCTTGTGATTTTTAAGCCGTTATTAAGTTTCTTGAATTTGGTTTGTTGGTGATACTCAATGAGAAAATTTTTACGATAGCGATTTTTGTGATTGTAGAAGGCGTATGTTAAATACTCTTTATAGGTAGCGTGATATTTGAATTTACAATAAATTATATCGAAAAAAATTGCAACTCTAGACCATTTGCTACAATCAATCTTTTTTGCTGTTTCTTTTGCACCACGGATCGCTCCAAAGATTATTTTTACAAGTTTCATTATTATGCCCCCATACTCTACAATAACAAAATGTTTAAAATCAGCTTAATCGATCGGCTTCATTGTGGGGAAGAGGAGGACGTCGCGGATGGATGCGCTGTCGGTGAGGAGCATTACCAGACGGTCGATGCCGAAGCCGAGACCGCCCGTAGGAGGCATACCGTATTCGAGCGCGGTAACATAGTCGTAATCAACCTCTGCCTTGCTTTCGGGTTCCTCTGCCTTTTTGTCGGCAACCTGACGCTCAAAGCGTTCCTTCTGATCGATCGGGTCATTCAGTTCGCTGAAAGCGTTACCGAATTCGGTTGCGTTGATGAAATATTCAAATCTCTCGGTGAAAGCGGGATCGTTGGGCTTGCGCTTTGCAAGAGGACTGTTTTCAACCGGGTAATCGTAGATGAAGGTAGGCTGAATGAGCTTTTCTTCAACATAAGCGTCGAAAAGCTCGGCGAGAACTGTACCCTTTGTAGCGTTTGCGGGTACTTCTACGTGCATTTTCTTTGCGCATTCGCGGGCAGCGGCATCGTCGGCCCAATCGTAATAGTCGCAACCGGAATACTTCTTAACCGCTTCAACCATTGTCAAGCGTTCCCAGTTACCCATATCGATTTCCTTGCCCTGATATGTGATTTTCAAGCTGCCACAGATTTTTTCTGCGAGCATTTTATTCATTTCTTCAACCAGGTCCATCATACCCTGATAGTCGGTGAATGCCTGATAAAGCTCGATTGTTGTAAATTCGGGGTTGTGCTTTGTATCCATACCTTCGTTACGGAAGATACGACCAACCTCATAAACACGATGCATACCGCCAACGATCAAACGCTTTAAGTAAAGCTCGGTTTCGATGCGCAGATACATGTCCATATCGAGAGTGTTGTGATGTGTCTTAAACGGACGGGCAGAAGCGCCGATTTCGAGCGGAACGAGAATCGGAGTGTCAACTTCGGTAAAGCCCTTGTCATCAAGGAAACGACGGATTTCTTTAAGTATGCGTGAACGCTTTTCAAAAACGTCTCTAACCTCGGGATTTACGATAAGGTCAACGTATCTCTGACGGTAACGGAGGTCGTTATCGCGGAGTCCGTGGAACTTTTCGGGGAGGGGAAGGAGCGACTTTGCGAGAAGCTCAATCGACTGTGTGTGGATCGAAATTTCGCCTGTCTTTGTGAGGAAAATGAAGCCCTCAACGCCGACAATGTCACCGATGTCCCACTTTTTGAAAGCGGCATAGTTATCCTCGCCGACATCGTCGCGACGAATGTATGCCTGAATGTTTCCTTTGCTGTCCTGAATGTTAAAGAAGCTTGCCTTTCCCATAATGCGACGGCTCATGATTCGACCTGCGAGCTTGACGGTTTTTTCATTAAAGCTGTCAAAGTCGGCCTTTATCTCGGCGGTGTAGTTGGTATAGTCAAACTTTGTCTTAACAAAGGGGTCGTTGCCTTCTGCTCTGAGGTTTGCGAGTTTATCGCGGCGGATTTGTAAAACCTCGCTAAGCTCCTGTTCTGTTATGTTTGTGTCCTTGATTTCTTCCATTTTATCATGCACTTCCTTTACACTGAAAAAAGACGGGTGTAT
>JAFOCH010000143.1 GCA_017381395.1 Clostridia bacterium | reverse complement strand
TATCAACCGTTTTTTTATAAAGTGCGGTTTCGTCAGAAATGAGTTCGCGGTTACATTTATAGCAGTTTGACATTATCTTTTAACCGGCTTTACTCGATAAATTTTTGTTCCGCGAGACTCAATGTATAAGCTGAGTGAATCGGAATCGCAAATGCTCTTTTCTCCCGTGAAGCAATCGGTAAGCTCGAATTTAAGTCCGCAATTAGCAGGATAGCCAATTTCGTCAAACATAGCAACAACAGTAGCAGCTCTATCAGCAAAGTTAAACATACCGAGGGCAAAATCGCCGTTTTCAAGCTTTCTGACAAAGATTGCGGCATCGTGGCAAGCCCAACTTTTTGACGAAATTTGGAAGGTTTGACGTCCTTCGATATCCTGATTTATTGCAATCAAATGTTCATTTTTGACGAGCTTTAATGATTCGTCATCAATATTACGAATATCACAGCCGAGAATAAGCGGTGAGCCAAGCATACACCACATACCAAACTGAATTTTATAATCCTTGTCAGTACATCCCTCGGTGCCTGCATGTCCCTTTCCGAACATGCCTACCGTGAGCATATCCATATCGTTATAGCATCCCGGGGTGTTGTAGCACTGCTTGTCAAACTGGCTCGACGCAAGCTCCTTTACGCGCGGAAAATTATCAAAAATATCACTAGTTGAACGATAAAGGTGTGCTCCTGTGGAACGAATCCAGCTATAAACGTCGTCCTTTCCCCAGTTGCACGCGGAGAATACTATATCGCGGCCGGTTGCTCTGAGCGCATTTGCCATTCGGTGATACAGAATCGGTCCCGCAGTAGATGATGAACGGTAGCAATAATCGTATTTTAAGAAATCAATGCCAAATTCAGCAAAGGTTTCGGCGTCGATGAATTCGTGGTCAAAGCTACCCGGATAATCGCCGCAGGTGCGGACACCTGCGCAGGAATACATACCGAATTTGAGCCCTTTTGAGTGAACATAGTCGGCAACCGCCTTCATTCCGTTGGGGAATTTTTCGGGGTCGGCTACAAGTCGTCTGGTTACCGGGTCGCGCTGTTTAAGCGCCCAACAGTCGTCGATTACGAGATATTCGTATCCCGCGTCAAGAAAGCCCTTTTCCACCATAGCGTCGGCCGCTTCCATAATAATTTTTTCGTTAATATTCGGACCAAAGGTATTCCATGTATTCCATCCCATTGGTGCTTTATTTACTACCATAATTGATTCTCCTTAAATAGCTGATATTACAGTTCGAACGAAATTTGTCTATTCTGCATTTCGTAAAGGCGATACTTTACCCCTGCGGAATCAAGCATCTTTTTTGCCGCCTTTGTTGAATCGGAATCGGCATACTTGTCGCTCATGTAAATAATTTCTGATATTCCCTTTTGAATAAGTGCCTTTGCACATTCGTTACACGGGAAAAGGGTTACGTAGCAGCGGCTACCCTTCATCGAGCCACCATTATAATTAAGTATAGCATTGAGCTCGGCGTGACATACAAATGCATACTTTGTATCGAGGACATCCCCTGCCCTTTCCCACGGGTAATCGTCGTCAGAGCATCCCTTTGGCATTCCGTTATAGCCCACGGTCATTATCCTGTTTTCTTCGCTAACGATACAGGCACCAACCTGAGTATTCGGGTCCTTGCTTCTGTACGCAGAAAGGACGGCGATGCCCATAAAATATTCGTCCCATGAAATATATCCGTCACGTTTCATTTTTATGCTACACCTCTTTTTTTAATAATAACGCATAATCAAACGGGCGCATAAATAAACATTATGCGCCCATTGAAATTATATTGAAATTTCGTGAGCAACCTGGTGCAGGTCAAATTCGTAGCTCTTCTTTTCGTTCAGAGCTTCAAAAATGTCCTTGTTGCCCATTATTCCGCCATTGTAGCAGATTACTCGGTTACCGATTCCCTGCTTTAAGAGCTGAACGGCCTCGAATCCCATATTGCTTGCCATAACTCTATCGCGAACTGTGGGTGATCCACCACGCTGAACGTGACCGAGAATGGTTGCTCTACTTTCGATTCCGCATTTTTCCTCGATTGTCTTTGCAATTTCGCTAACGTGGCCTACACCTTCGGCTACAACTACGATAAAATGCTTTTTACCCGAATTCTTTGTATTAACGATTTTGTCAATAACGTCCTTTTGCAGATCAAAAGGTACTTCGGGAACCAGAACAGCAGTTGCACCGACAGCGATACCTGTATGCAGAGCAATATATCCTGCGTGGCGACCCATTACCTCAACGATTGTGCAACGCTCGTGTGACTGAGCGGTATCGCGAAGACGGTCAACCATTTCCATAGCGGTATTCATAGCTGTATCAAAACCGATTGTGTATTCGGTAGATGAAATATCGTTATCAATCGTTCCGGGAACGCCAACACAAGGCAATCCTCTCTCGGAAAGGTCACGAGCTCCTCTGAACGAGCCGTCACCGCCGATAACAACGATACCGTCGATACCGTGCTTGCGTGCATTAGCAATAGCGGTCTGCATTCCTTCCTCTGTTTTGAACTCGGGGCAACGAGCGGTATAAAGAATAGTACCGCCACGATGAATTATATCAGATACCGAGCGCAAATCGAGGTCGACAATTTCCTCGTCAATTAAACCTGCATAACCGCGCATTATTCCCTTTACGTTAAGTCCTTCTGCAAGAGCTGTACGCACGACGGCACGAATTGCCGCGTTCATTCCCGGTGCGTCACCGCCACTTGTTAAAACTCCTATTGTTTTTACTGCCATTAAAAATCACCTTAATCAAATCATCATTAAATATTAAAATGCAATCATTATATATAATAATT
>JAFOCH010000142.1 GCA_017381395.1 Clostridia bacterium | reverse complement strand
TTTGTGACGGCGTACAGTCGGTCACACCCGACCAATTTGATGACATTATGACCGACGTTTTACGCCTTTGCGAGATAGAAAATAGGTAATTTTAACAATTTAAAGCTTTAAAGCGAAAAAACGCTTGATTTTCCCTTTTGGGTGTTTGATAATTATTATAGAATCAAACACTCAGGGGGTTTTTTTATGATCGTAATTCTTAAACAAAACGTGTCAAAGGAGAAATTGGACGCTTTTGTCAAGCATATAAAGGCGCAGGGGCCCGACATTCATTTTTCTGAGGGTGTGCATACCACGATTTTGGGACTTGTTGGTGACACCTCGCGAATCGACATCAACCTCATTAACCAGATGGACGTTGTCGATTCGGTTAGACGAATTTCAGAGCCGTTTAAGGTTGTAAACAGAAAGTTCCACCCCGAAAACTCGATTATCACCGTCGACGGAAAGGTGAGAGTCGGCGAGAAATTCGCCGTTATCGCGGGACCCTGCTCGGTCGAATCGGAGGAGCAGATTATCGAGGTCGCCGAAAGGGTAAAGAAGGCAGGAGCTACAATGCTTCGCGGTGGCGCTTTTAAGCCGAGAACATCGCCGTATGCTTTCAGAGGACTCAAATCTGACGGGATCGAGCTTCTTTTAGAAGCAAAAAAGGTGACGGGACTGCCCATTGTTTCTGAGCTTACTTCTCTCGCTAACATCGACCTCTTTAATGACGTTGACGTCATTCAGGTCGGTGCTCGAAATATGCAGAATTTCGATATGCTGTCCGAGCTTGGCAAGTGCGACAAGCCGATTCTCTTAAAGCGCGGACTCGCAAACACCGTTCAGGAATGGCTGATGTCGGCTGAATACATTGCCGCAGGCGGAAATGAAAACATCATCCTTTGCGAAAGGGGAATCCGCACCTTCGAAACAGCCACACGAAACACACTCGACCTTTCTTGTGTGCCCGTGTTAAAGGAAAAAACACACCTGCCTGTAATCGTTGACCCGTCACACGCAACGGGTGCATCTCGATTCGTCCGCCCGATGTCAAAGGCGGCGGTAGTTTCGGGTGCAGACGGATTGATGATCGAGGTTCACAATCATCCTGAAAAGGCACTTTGTGACGGCGCACAGTCGGTCACACCTGACCAATTTGATGACATCATGAAGGATGTTTTACGTCTTTGTGAGATAGAAAATAGGTAATTTTTTGCTCATAAACGCTCGGCGGCAGGGATGACCTTTGGCCGTCGGGTAAAAAGGACTTGATTTTTCCTCGGGCATGGGGTATAATACCTCTTGCTCGGATATGGACACTTAGCTCAGCTGGTAGAGCATCCGCTTGACGTGCGGAAGGTCGGGGGTTCGAGCCCCTCAGTGTCCACCATAATTTAACCCCGACCTGTCTATCGGCAGGTCGGGTTTTTTCATATTCAAAGATCGCGGCAAAAAATTTTTATTCGGCTATTGACTCTAACGTTACGTCATAGTATATACTCATAATATGGGGTGATGCAAGGTGAAGATGCAGATTAAGGAATTTGCAGATTTTACGGGAGTCAGTGTGCGTACATTGCATTATTACGATGAGATAGGGTTGCTTACACCCGCTTTTGTTGACGGGGCAACGGGTTATCGCTACTATGATGAAAAGTCCATTCTGCGTATGCAAGAGCTTCTATTTTATCGCGAGCTTGACTTTTCGTTAAAAAGTATTGGTGAAATTTTATCATACCCGAATTATGACAGGAATAGGGCGCTCGATGAGCAAAAGCAGCTTCTCCTGCTCAAAAAAGAAAGGTTGGAGCGGCTCATTTTTGCCATTGACGACGCTGTGAAAGGAGAAAACGTGATGAAAGCATTTGATAACAGTGAATATGAAAAATATAAGTCCGAGGCGGAGGAAAGATGGGGCAAAACCGACGCCTATAAGGAATATGAAGCAAAAACAAGCGACTATTCAAAGGACAAGTGGAATAGCATTGCTGACGGAATGAACGATATTTTAGCCGAGTTTGCGCTATGTATGAAAAATGGGAACACGCCCGATTCCGCCGAGGCGCAGACCCTTGTGAAGCGGTGGCAGAAATATATTACCGAAAACTATTATCATTGCACGGACGAAATTTTGGCAGGGCTGGGACAGATGTACGTGGCCGATGAACGATTTAAAAACAATATCGATAAGCACGCCGACGGTACCGCCGCCTTTATGTACGACGCTATAAAAGTTTATTGCGGATAAGCAAAGCGTACTTATTTTAGACGGTTGAGTTTACTTGACGATGTAACCCTCGACTTGTCTATCGGCGGGTCGGGGATTTTTTTATTGATAATACTGACGGCGTGTGATATAATCCCTGCGGCGAAAATAAATATTATCAGAGGATGATTTTTTGTATGAAAAAGTATTTTAAGGAAATGGGTGTTTTAGCCCTTCAATTATTTATGTTTTATATTTTTCCGCTGTTTGCGGGGCCGACGGATGCGATGGGAATGGTACTGCTCATAATACTGGCGACGCTGCTGTTTTCGGCAATACTCGGCGGCATTTCGGAAAAGGGGATAAAGTATTTTTACCCGCTCGTTGCCGCGGTCGTCTTTTTGCCGTCGGTGTTTATTTACTATAACGAATCGGCACTGATACATTCGGTGTGGTACCTTGTTGTGTCGGCGGTCGGTCTGCTTTTTGGCGCGGCAATCCGCTTTATTGTGCGTAAAATTCGGGGAGCAAACTGAATGCCGTTTTTATGTCATTTTCCTTTTTATAAAACTTTTGGCAAAAAGGGGAATATGGTTGCTTTTTAGTCAGGGAAATGGTATACTATCAGTAGCATAGAAATTATCATAATTTTTATCATTTTTAACGGAGGAATTTTAATTATGAAACGAATTTTATCACTCGCTTTAATTTTAGTTTTGGCGCTTTCTCTGGTCGCTTGTGGCGGCGGCGAAGGAGATGCCGAATCCACAGTAACCAAAAAGTACGATATTGCCGACTCGACAGCACTTCTTTCTGCCGTTTGGGATAAATTTGCCGAAGAAGGCAAGTTTCCGACCGCTGACGGCGCAACATCATTTGTTGTCGACGATGCCGAAGCGCTTCAGTCTGTTTTCAGCTTCCCGTCTGACTACGTTGCAGATATCGACAACGCCGCTTCACTCATGCACGCTATGATGCAGAATAACTTTACCGCCGGCGCTTTCCACGTAAAAGATACAGCAAAAATGGGCGAATTAACTGCCGCTTTGCAGAAGTCGCTCGAAGAAACGCAGTGGATTTGCGGCATGCCCGATAAGTTCGCAATCTATACGGTTGACGATTACGTAGTTTCTGTATACGGATTAAAGGACAATCTCGACAACTTTGCCGCCGCATTAAAGGCAGCATATCCCGAGTTTACCACCGTTTGCGACAAGGCACTCGAAAGATAATTTAAAAAAAACAATTTTTAGGAGGGCTCATCGAATAGATGGGCTCTTTTTTAACAAGAATAAGTAAAAAACATTGGAGTTTAAATAAAAAATGCTTTTTTCAAGTATTCCGTTTCTGTTCTATTTTTTGCCCTTGGTAATCGCACTGTATTTTGCGGTGCCAAAGGTGCTGAAAAATACTGTTTTGCTTCTTTCGAGCTTGTTTTTCTACGGCTGGGGAGAGCCGAAATATCTCGTTTTTATGCTTTTTTCGATTACGCAGGGGTATTTTCTCGGTCGTTTGATTGAAAAATATCGGGATAATAAGCGACTCGCAAAGCTGTTTTTGACCCTGTCGGTTGTGGTGAGCTTGGGGCTGCTCTGCTATTGCAAGTATGCCGACTTTTTCATCGACAATTTTAATGCGGTGACGGGACTTTCTCTGCCGCTGCTGAAAATTGCGCTGCCAATTGGTATTAGCTTCTACACCTTTCAGATACTCAGCTATACGGTGGACGTTTATCGCGGTGAAGTTGCGGCACAGCGCAATTTTATCAACCTTGCGGCGTATATTGCCATGTTTCCTCAGCTTATTGCGGGACCGATTGTGCGCTATATCGACATCGCGAAGGAACTCGAGAATCGCACCCATTCGATTCAGCTTGCGGCGGAGGGTATCAGACGGTTTATCATCGGTCTCGGTAAAAAGATACTTATTGCCAACGTTTTGGGCGAGCTTGTAGCCGAATTTAAGGCAAGTAGTGACACGTCGGTGCTGTTTTTTTGGGTGTATGCCGTTTCGTATGCGCTGCATATTTACTTTGACTTTTCGGGTTACAGCGATATGGCAATCGGACTTGGAAAGATATTTGGCTTCCATTTTTGCGAGAATTTCAACTATCCTTTCATTTCACGGAGCGTTACCGAATTTTGGCGCAGATGGCATATGTCCCTCGGCAGCTGGTTCCGTGATTACCTTTATATTCCGCTCGGTGGAAACAGAGTGTCCGCCGTACGCAGAATTATCAACATTCTTGTCGTCTGGATGGCGACAGGTCTGTGGCACGGAGCGGCATGGACCTTCGTCGCGTGGGGACTTCTTTTTGCGGCATTGCTGATGATAGAAAAGTTTGGGTTGCTATCTCTGCTTAAAAGGATGAAGGCGTTTAGCGTTATTTACGTAATACCGATTATTCTCATCAGCTTTGTCCTTTTTGACTCCGAGTCGCTTTCTTCGGCCGTATCGGCGGTCGGCTCGATGTTTGGGCTAAAAGGATTGCCGCTGGTCACCGCCGACACCCTGTATTATCTCAAAAGCTACGCCGTGATAATTGCTTTGGCGTCGGTCGGCTCAACCCCGATTATAAAGGCGCTTGTCACTCGCGTAAAGGGAACAAGGGGCGGAGCAGTGGCTATCGATATTTTGGAGCCGATTGTGCTGATTATAATGCTACTACTTTGTACGGCATACCTTATCGACGGCTCGTTTAATCCGTTTTTGTATTTCAGATTTTAAGAGGGAGGATGCGAAATGTTATCAAAAATTAAGAATTTCATCGTCGTAATTGCCGCATCCCTCTTTGTATTCGGCTTTTTGGCGGCGGGACTGATTCTGCCCGATAAGGAAATTTCAGAAAGCGAAAGACGACTGCTCGCCGAATTCCCCGAAGTCACGCAGGAAACCGTCTTTGGCGGTCGGTTTATGACCGAGTTTGACAAGTACACACTCGACCATTTTCCGCTTCGTGACGGCTTCCGCTCGGTAAAGGCGATTGCCGCTAAGTACCTTTTCGGTCAGCGGGACAATAACGGAATTTATTTGCAGGACGGGCATCTGGCAAAGCTGGAATATCCGCTTAACGAGGGCTCGCTTTCGTATGCGACAAAGCGTTTCCGCTCGATTTACGACAGCTATTTAAAGGATAGCGGCTCGAAGGTGTATTTCTCGATTATTCCCGACAAAAGTTACTTTTTAGCGGCGAAAAACGGTTATCCTACCATGGATTACGACCGCCTTTTGACCGAGTTTAAAAAGGACACCGATTACGGCGAATATATTGATATAATGCCGCTTTTAGAGATTGACGACTATTACGCTACCGATACA
>JAFOCH010000141.1 GCA_017381395.1 Clostridia bacterium | reverse complement strand
TTCTTCGGCAACCTGGCGAATTTGCTTAATCTGTTCTTTCATATTATCACCTCATTAGATTATTAAACATAAAAAAAGTCCCTTGTTCCGTAACAGAAACAAGGGACGAAATAACTTTATTCCGCGGTACCACCCTAATAACCGACTTGAAAAAATAATTAAGCGGTCGCTCGTCATGACTTGATAACGGTGTCATTCTCCGTTACGACCTACTCTCGCCATTAGGTGATTTAAGCCGTACCGCTCGGAAGTGAACTTCGTTGAATATCGGTATATGTGTGCTTTCAGCCGGTGACACACAATCTCTGAATATCGGTGGTTTCAACTACTTTTCTTCGTCACAGCGTTAATATGGACATTCTAACACCTTTTTCTTTATTTTTCAAGTCTTTTTCAAAAAACTGTTCTTCTTTTTGCAGAAATATTTTTGACCGCCATTATGAATTTATCAATCTGATCGGTAGTGGTGAATATCGACGGGCAAACGCGTACGGTTCCGCATTCGATTGTGCCGAGCCGTTTGTGAGCAAGTGGAGCACAGTGAAGTCCAGCTCTCGTAGCAAAGCCCATTTTATTGAGCATTGAAGCTGTTTCTACGCTGTTTAGTCCGCTTATATTAAATGATAGTACAGGAGCATAGTTTTGGTCAGGTATTGGCGTATAAATTTTTACGCCCGGAATATTTCGTAATGAGGAATAAAGTCGTCTTATTAGCTTCATTTCGTGATTATAAATGTTTTCAATACCCTTTGAATTGATAAAGTCGATACCTGCGCCAATTCCCATTATCCCCGAAACGTTTACCGTTCCGCTTTCGAGCATTTCGGGTAAATCGCGTGGTTGGTCGAGCATAATTGATGCTGTGCCTGTGCCGCCCTCGATTATCGTATCAAGCTCGGCATCGTTGTTGATAATCAATATTCCCGTACCCATTGGAGCGTAAAGTCCCTTGTGCGCTGCAATACATAAATAATCGATATTGTTTTCCTTAACGTTAATGTCGCACACACCCGCCAACTGAGCCGCATCGACAATGAATTTTGCTCCGACTTGTTTACACATATCACCAATTTCTTTGAGCGGCATTTTGAGTCCAATTACATTAGATGCGGCGGTGCATATTACGAGCTTTGTGTTTGTATTTATCAGCCGAGCAAATGATCGGATTGTTGCCTCTCTGTCATCGGGATATGCCTCGGCAACGTCAATGATGACGCTCTGCTTTTTTAACTTTTCTAGCGGACGCATTACCGCATTATGCTCAAATGAGGAGGTGACAATGCGGTCACCCTTTTTAACGAGTCCCTTTAAAACATAGTTGATAGCATGGGTACAGTTGAGGGTGAATACAACCTTTTCGACCGAATCGGCACCAAAGAGATTTTTGATCTTCTTTCTAACCTTATAGATTTCGATAGCGGTGTTTTGAGATAGGTCATGACCGCTTCTGCCGGGATTTGAAGCCGTTTTAAGCGAGTTTGTCACCGCTTTTATGACCGATTGTGGCTTTGGAAAGGTTGTTGCCGCATTGTCTAAATATATCATGGTTTTGCCTCCGAATAATTTATTGTCTTTTTGCGATACCAAGTATCTTTATTCCTGCCGTCGAAACTATTTTTTGCGCTGAATCTATATCTTTATCGATAAAGATACTGTATCCGCAGCCGACGGTATCGAGTCCACCGGGAGTTTTTTGAATGGACGCCTTATAACCCTTTTGTTTCAGCAGGTCGCGTCCACGAATTGCGTGGGTGATTGAGCTAACCATTATGAGATTGTTTCCCACATTAACATACCTGCCTTTCGATTATCGTTCAGCGTAATTGCATTCAATATTAGATTATGCGACGAAATTTTTTTTGACATAAAAAACGGTCTGCATTTGGGTTAATAAATGCAGACCGTAAATTATATAATGTATTGTGATTAGAATTTAACTTCGAATCCGTAAACCGCGTGTTCGGGAATTGTAACAGAAATTGTGAGTACATCGCCGTCGAGTGACCAATCGGTCTTTTCGGTTACGAGTTCAGCTTTTTCGCTGATAGTTTTAAGCGTGTCGCCGTAAACGTATTCGGGAGCACCGAGAGATTTCCACACGTTTTTAGCGTTTGCGTGATCTTCATCAGATTTGCGAACGGTAACGTCGGTAACCTTATCAATTCCTGAAATTTTGATTTCGATCGGTTCTGCCTTGATTTCGCCTGTCGGTACATTGTGGTTAAAGGCGATGAGCGAAAGTCCGTTTTCCACCTTTGTAGCGACAACCTCAACCGTGTCACCCTCTTTGTATCCTTCAACCTCGAGACGCTCTGTGCCGAGTGCGTGGAGAAGTTCGAATGAATGATATACCGGCTTTTTAATTCCGTGATAGGTTTGAAGTCCGAAACCACCATGGAATTCGCCCTGAAGCTGACAGTTTTCTTCAAAAATATCGGTAAACGTCCAATATGAATATGCCTCAACCAAACCATCGTTATCCGAAATTGCCTTTGTAACGAGGGCTGCGGCATAGTTTTCGTCGTGCTGTTCCTCTCCGATGATAGCCGATGTGTTCCATTCGGTGTACATGAGAGGATACATTCCTGCTTCCTCTCTTGCTCTGGCGGTCATTTTTTTGAGAATGCCACGTTCATATTTGCCCATAAGGTGACCGAGCTTTTTCCAGAATTCGTCGAGACTCATGTCCTGATTTTTCCACAGCGGGTCATCTGAAGGATAATGGTGTGTAGTGATGAAATCGAGGGGAACGTTATTGCTTTCGCAGTAGTTGACCATATCGAGTACCCAAGCGTTTACCGAGGTAGCAGGACCACCTACGCGAAGTTCTTCGCTTACACTCTTTACAGCCAGTGCCGAGTGCTTGTAAAGCTCGAAATAATCTTCCTTTGTGCCGTCAAAGAAGAAGTCAAGGTTGGGCTCGTTCCATACTTCGAAATACCATGTCTTAACTTCGTCGAGACCAAATCGGTCAACACAATGCTGTGTGAATGCCTTTACAAGCTTGTACCATTCTTCGTAATCGTTCGGCAGGGTAATGTTTCCTTTATAATGGAAGCAGGTCTTTGTTCCCGAGGCGATTGCTTCGGGCATAAAACCAAGCTCGATAAACGGCTTCATACCGATCGAAAGCAGGAATTCAAAAATATTATCCGAGTTTACGAAATTGTACGATATGTATCTTGACTTTGTTTCGCCGTTCCAGCGTCTTTTACAAAGGCCCATATCGTCGTTAAAAAGTCCGTGGAAACGAACGTACTCAAATCCGAGTTCGTCGTGTGCCTTTTTAAGCTGTTTACGATAATCTTCGCGAAGGGCAGTATATGCGTGGCAGCTGCCTACACACATTTCCCAATAATGTTTAAATGGGGTGGTATTACCTTTACTGTTAATGTTAAAAATCATATCGGTTTACTCCTTATACCAATTTAAAACAAGTATAATCTAAATAAGCCGCCAATGTCAATATAAAATAGATTGAAAGATAAAATATATGGTGTTATACTATAATTTAGAGGTGAGAGTTTATGAAAAGGTTAATAATTCTCCTTATGGTAGTTTGTTTGTCCTTGTTTTTATTCGGTTGCTCGAATGATAAGAACGGCGGCGTTGACAATAATATAAGCAATATCAGCTCTGATTTAAATGGCGAAAATGGTTTGCCGCTTATTTCGAGCGAAAAGGGTTACTCGATAAGATTGAATACGGAAAACTTTGAATATACAACAGGGGACAAGGACGTTTATTCGGCTAAGAATAGTAATGCTTTTCTCGAAGCGTCTCTTTCGGGAGGAAAAACGGTCGACACCACCCTTGACGAAATTACAAACAAGCTCAGCGGTGAGCAATTCGCTTTATCAAAATCGGAGTCGATTGCGGTCGGAAGCGAATTTTATACAGCTCGCTATTTTACCGCGGAAAAGGCGGGGGAAAAGCGCGAATATTATCTTATCCCAGCTCAAAATGAGTGCTTAATATTGGTATTTGTTTTTGGCGATAACGCGGACGATAACGCGGCTCTTTCATCTGTTCTCGAAACTTTGATGATTGACTAAAAATATAATTTAAGCAAAAAAGACTGCATGGTAAACAGCCGTGCAGTCTTTTAATATTATGTAAACTAAAATTTATCAATTATCGACATATTATCGGTACAGTATTTTACATTATTTTTTCACTCTTTGGGCTATAATAAATTTGGTGATTGGGATATGATAGTTTATGCCGATATACTCGTTTTGATAAATACATACGTTAATTACTTTGTTTTGCTTGCAACCTGTGCGTTTTTAAGAACACCGCGTCGATTTTTGCGACTTTTTCTAGGTGCGTCGGTTGGAGGAATTTGCTCACTTGTCATTCTATTACCGCAAAAAAACGAACTGATTTCAATGCTCGGTCAGTTAGGTATAGCCGCTTTAATAATTTTTTCGACTTTTGGATTTGACAACTTACATATTTTCATAAAGCGGCTTGCATCCTTCTTTCTCGTTTCGTTTTTATTCAGCGGAAGCGTCTATTTCATTTATCAAATATTCAAACCCGATCGTCTGATAATCAATAATTCGGTTATTTATTTTGATATCTCTGCAATCGCGTTAATAATCGGTTCCGCGGCAATTTATGCAGTAATTATAGTCGTCCGTGCGCTAAACGGCGGCTTTGCAAAAAAAGAGAGAAAAACAGTAAAAATGACTGTAGAGCATAATGGTAAAACAGTTGAATTCATCTGTCTTATCGACACGGGTAATATGCTTCGTGATGCTTTTACAGATATGCCTGTTGCCGTTGTTGATACTAGTATTTCAAGATGCCTGACAATCGATTTGAATAATCTCAGTGAGGAAACAATGAAGCAAAATAAGCTTCGTTACATTCCGTATAATACCGTCGGTAACGAGGGACTAATGCCGGTGTTTAAACCTGATTGCGTATTGCTTGAGGGTAAGAGGGTGGATAATCTTCTTATCGGCGTGTCGTCACATAAATTCGAAAGTGAATACAAGGCGGTGGCAAATTATGATATTTTTTAGGAGAAATGTACTATGGTTAAATGGATTAGGAGATTGATTGAGAAAATATTATGTAAACTGCAACCCGT
>JAFOCH010000140.1 GCA_017381395.1 Clostridia bacterium | reverse complement strand
CTGCTCTTTAAGCGTTACCTTTTTCGCAATTCTTTCAAGTACGGGAATTTTAACGTGAATACCGGCCGACCAGGTTGTTTTGTACTTGCCGAGAAATTCGACAACGTGCTCATGTGCCTGGGGTACAATTTTAATATTTGCGATAATAATTACTAAAATTGCTGCGAGTATTGTAATTATAATAGCTTCCATTTACAATTTCTCCTTTATAAAGTTTACATTTATATTATATGATATTAAACATTTAAAATCAATATTTTCGTTTGGTTTACCTCGTTCGCGACGGCAGGTAAAAAAAGATAAAAAATCATCCCGAAACCATTTTGTTTCGGGCTGTATAATCAATATTTTTTTGTTAAAAGTGAATGCTCGGTTTCCTGAATTGATTTGAGGGTACCTTCCGAGCGATGATATACAATATAAAAATACAACGTATCGATTATCGCAAGCTGGGCGATTCGCGAATTAAGCGCAAGTATGTTATATTTTGTTTCCTCGGAAGCGGTAGTGAGAACGATGTCACTATGTTTTAAAATGTGTGATTTACCGCTATTTGTTATTGCGATTGTTGTAGCATTGTGCTCCTTGGCTATTTTGAGGGCTTCGACAACGTCTTTTGATGAGCCGGAGTGGGAAATGCCGATTGCAATATCATTTTCTTTCAAATGGGACGCGGCAATGGCCTGCATGTGATTATCGGTATATGAAATAGCGTTGAGCCCTGCACGAATAAATTTGTGACTCGCGTCAATGGCGATTGCCGAGGAGTTTCCCAGACCGAATATTACGATTTTATCCGCGTTGCAAATTTTTTCTGCTGCTTGTTTGAGCAAATCTTCTTTTAATGAGCCCTTTGTTTTTTCTAACGAGAGGTAAATATCGTTGCATACTTTTTGATAAATTTCGTAGGGAGTATCCGCTTCTGTGATATGAGTGCTTGCGACAGAGCTGCCACTTTCGACAGAGAGTGAAAATTTTAATTCCTGAAAGCCGTTAAGGTTTAACCTTTTTGCGAATCTAACTATGGTTGCTTCACCGCACTCGCATTGTTCGGCAAGTTCGATTATTGATAAAGAAATAATTTTTCCCGGATTTTCGAGAATCCAGTCGGCTATTCTTTTTTCTGCTTTGCCCATTTTGTCGTAAAGCAGCTTAATTTGCAATGAAATTCTATCCATTTTGTACCTCTTATGAAAATATTTTCATATATAACCATTATACACGATAATAAATTTATGTCAAACTGAAAATTTTTTCATTTTTTTGTTGAAAACATTTTCATTATAATGTATGATATTTTAGTAAGAACACGCAAAAAACGAAAATATTTTCAAGGAGCGGTTAAAGTGTTAGATTATAAAGTAAAAATCGGACTTGTTCCCATGCGTCGTAATACAACTGATAGACCGAAAGGAACCTTTCTCACCTGGCATTCAGCTGAGGAAAGTGGAAAAAAATTCGTAAAATACATCGAGGATAAATTCACAACCGAAAAGGTTACGTTTGTCGATTCAAAAGGGCTTGGGCATAACGACCTTATTTTTGACGATGCTTCTGCCGCCGAAATCATACAGCGGTTTAAGGATAATGACGTAGATGCGGTGTTTATTATAAACTGCAATTTCGGTAACGAAGAGGCGGCAGCTGACATAGCAAAGGCGATTGGCAAGCCGGTACTCATTTGGGCACCGCTTGATGACGAGTATTACGTTGACGGTATGCGTCCTACCGATTCGCAGTGTGGACTTTTTGCCGTTTCACGTCAAATGCAGCGCTATCATATTCCTTTTTCTCACCTGCCTTGTTGCCGCGTGGAAAGTGACGAGTTCAGAAGGGGTTTTTACCTTTTCACCCATGTTGCCTGCATGGTAAAAAACTTTAAGGGCTTGCGTATAGGTCAGGTCGGCATCCGTCCGGCACCTTTTTATTCGGTAATCTGGAATGAAGGGGAATTGATGGAGAAGTTTGGAATAAAGATTGTTCCAATCAATTTGGCAATGATTGAGCAGAGAATGAAAACTGCCGCAGTAGATTATACTGACGAAATTGCCGAGTACGAGCGATATTTTATGACACATTACGAGCTTGACGATTTGACGCCAAAGTACATAAAGCCGATGGCTACCCTGACAGCCATGTATAAGCATCTGTTCGAGGAATTTAAGCTCGACGTTATTTCGGCGGAATGCTGGACGGCAACTCCCATGATGTTTGATGGATTGGCTCCCTGTTCCGTTTACGGACTGCTTAACGAAATGGGCTATATGGTTGCCTGCGAAAGTGACCTCCACGCCGCCATGACAATGACCCTGCTCAAATGCGCTACCTTAGGCGCAGGCCAGCCGCTTTTCGGCGAATTTACCGTACGACATCCCGAAAATAAAAATGCCGAACTTCTGTGGCATTGCGGACCCTTCCCGGTAAGCAGTAAGGCACCGGGAACGAGAGCGCGGCTGGTTAATCAGCGCGCATGGTTCAGGGCAAAGGACGGCAACTACACCGTCGCTCGTATCGACCAGGAACACGGCGATTATATGGTTTTGCCCCTCGTTTGCAACACTACCGAAGGACCGCAAACCCACGGCACGTATCTTTGGGCCGAGTTTGATGATTTGCAGGCGGTAGAGGATCGGCTGATCGACGGACCATACATTCACCACTTTGTCGAAATGCCCGGCAATTTTGTGAAAGAGTTTAAGGAGTTTTGTAAATACTTCCCCAACCTCAAGGTTGACGAAAGCGTTAAATAATCACGCACATATTTAAAGGAGATATATAGAAATGCAGTACCAAATGAATGAATTTTTATTCGCTATGATTTTGACCGAGCTGGAGGACGCAGTTGGTAAAGAAAACTGTTCAACCCGAGCTATTGATAAGGTTACACATAGCGTTGACTATTATTGGCTTTCGCGTATG
>JAFOCH010000139.1 GCA_017381395.1 Clostridia bacterium | reverse complement strand
TAATACGTTCTTCCCAAACCTCGACGGGCTCACCCATCGAAACCCAGATATCTGTATAAATTACGTCAGCACCTTTTGTAGCGACCATTGGATCCTCCTCAAATTTGAGAATGGCTCCGGTAGTTTTTGCGATTTCTTCACATTCCGCAATAAGTTCACTGCTCGGAAAATACTTTTTCGGTGAGCAGGCGGTGAAATTGAGTCCCATCTTTGCACAGCCAACCATAAGCGAATTACCCATATTGAATCTAGCATCACCCATATATACAAAGTTTATGCCCTTCAACCTACCGAATTTTTCCTTTATTGTAAGGAAATCGGCGAGAATTTGCGTGGGGTGAAATTCATCAGTCAATCCGTTCCAAACGGGTACAGAAGCGTATTCGGCCAATTTTTCTCCTATTTCCTGACCAAAGCCGCGATACTCAATTCCGTCATACATTCCCGAAAGCACCCTTGCGGTGTCGGCAATGCTTTCTTTCTTTCCAATCTGAGAGCCGGACGGATCAAGATAAGTTGATCCCATACCCAAATCACGAGCGGCAACCTCAAAAGCACAGCGAGTTCTTGTGCTTGTCTTTTCGAAAATCAGCGCTACGTTCTTGCCCTTGCAAAACTCGTGAGGGATTCCTTGCTTTTTCTTTGCCTTTAAATCGGCGGCAAGGTCGATTAAATATTCAATTTCGTTGCTTGTGAAGTCGAGCAATTTGAGAAAATCTCTACCTTTTAAATTCATGTCAGTTCCCTTTCAGCTTTTACAAGCATTTTTTAAAACTTCGAGTGCTTTTGTCAGCAAATCAACCGGAATATTCAGCGCAGGAAGAAGTCTAACCTTATTTTTCGCCTTTAAAACTAGAACGCCGTTTTTCATACATTCTGAAACAACTTCTCCTGCATCCTTTTCGGTTTCGATGCCGAGCATAAGTCCCATTCCGCTGATTGCTTTAATACCTTCTGCACCTGTAAGTGAATCAAAGATAATTTTCGACCTCTTATCAACTCCGTCGAGAAGTCCGTCGTCAATTCTATCAAGCACGTTTATTGCACCAGCACAGCAAATAGGATTACCGCCAAAAGTCGAGCCGTGCGTACCGTTTGTCAAAACATCCGCCGTCTTTTCGCCAAAAAGGGTGGCACCAAGAGGCAGTCCTCCTGCAAGTCCCTTTGCCGTGGTAACAATATCGGGAGTTATTCCATAATTCATATAACCGTAAAGCTTTCCACTACGTCCGTTTCCGATTTGCACCTCGTCAGCTATAAGCAAAATGTCTTCCTTTTCGGCTATTTGAGCAAGTTGCTTTACAAATCTTGCATCAAGCGGCATTACACCGCCCTCACCCTGAACAACCTCAAACATTATTGCGGCACATTTATTATTACTAACAAGCATCTTTACCGATTCAATATCATTAGCATCGGCGTATAAAAATCCATCGGTAAGCGGATTAAACATGGTATGAAAAACGTCCTGTCCAGTAGCTGCCAAGGTTGTAACAGTACGTCCGTGGAAGCTGTTTTTGAGGGTAATGATATTGTAGTATTCCATACCCTTTTTATCCTGGGCATACTTACGTGCGGTTTTTATTGCACATTCGTTTGCTTCGGCGCCTGAATTGGAGAAAAACACCTTTTTCATGCCGGTACGTTTGCATAATTTTTCAGCAAGGATTGCACACGGTTCGCTATAATACAAATTCGACACATGAGAAAGCTTTGCCGCCTGAGCAGATACAACGCCTGCCCATTCCTCATCGGCAACGCCAAATGTATTTACCGCAATTCCTGTGCCGAGATCAATATATTCCTTGCCTTCGTTATCGTATAAGAGAGAGCCCTTTCCACTAGTTAATTCAAGAGGAAAACGAGCATATGTATCGGCTACATACTCCTTATCAATTTCAAAAATATTATTCATCAGAATCATCCCTTTTGAACATTGTACCGATACCCTCGTCGGTAAGTGTTTCGATAAGTATTGAATGAGGAACTCGTCCGTCGATAATAAACACCTTGTTTACGCCCCATTTAATCGCGTTTGTGCAGCATTCCATCTTTGGAATCATTCCGCCGCTGATAATTCCGTCTGCAACAAGTCTTTCGGCATAGCTGAGCGAAATTTCGGGTATAAGGGTCGATGGGTCATCCTTGTCCATTAAAATACCGCTAATGTCAGTAAGAGAAATAAGACTTTCTGCCTTTAATTCTCCGGCAATCTTAGCCGCCGCGGTATCGGCATTGATATTATAAACATTACCCTCATTATCGCAACCAACTGTCGAAACAACGGGAATATAACCACGCTCCAATACGTCGACGATCGGCTCAACGTTAATCTTTGTAATATCGCCGACAAAGCCAAGCTGCTCATCCTTCATTTCGGCTTCGATCATATGTCCGTCAAGTCCTGACAGACCAATCGACTTGCCTCCCTTTAACTGAATGAGATTAACAAGCCCCTTATTGATTTTTCCTGCCAAAACCATTTGAACAACCTCGGCAGTTTCCTTATCTGTAACACGAAGTCCATTAACAAATTCGGTTTTTTTGCCGATTTTACCCAGCATTTCGGTAATTTCGGGACCGCCACCATGAACGAGTACAACCTTTACTCCGATGAGGGATAAAAGCACAATGTCGCGGATAACCGAATCCTTTAACTTTTCGTTAATCATAGCATTGCCGCCATATTTAATTACTACAATCTTGCCATTATATTTCTGAATATACGGCAGAGCGTGAACAAGTATTCTCGCTCTCTGTGAATTTGAAATCTGCATTTATTTATCCCCCATTAAATCAGGTGCGATAATCACCATTGATTTTTACATATTCATAGGTCAAATCACAGCCCCACGCTGTACTGGAATATTCGCCGTCATTTAGGTTAACTGAAATTGTAATTTCCTTTTCGAGCAGGATTTCCTTTGCCTTTTCCTCCGAAAAGTCGATACCTGCACCATTTTTGCATACAGGAATTTCGCCCTTTTGCGAAATGAACGAAACATCAATCTTATTAACGTCAACGTCAGCTCCGCTGTATCCGATTGCGCAAAGTACACGTCCCCAGTTTGCATCGGCGCCAAACATTGCCGCCTTTGTAAGTGAAGAGCATATAACGCTCTTTGCAACCGTCTTTGCAATTCCCTTTGTCTTTGCGCCCATTACACTGCATTCAAGCAGCTTTGTAGCACCTTCACCGTCACCTGCAATCATACGGCAGAGATGAACTGTCACTGTATTAAGTGCCTTCATAAATGTTTCTAACTTTTCGTCATCGGCGGTGATTTCGGTATTACCTGCCATTCCGTTAGCAAGGACACATACCATATCATTTGTTGAAGTATCTCCGTCAACACTAACCATATTGAAGGTATCTGCAATATCCGATGAAAGTGCCTTTTGAAGCATTTCGGGACTAATTGCACAGTCGGTGGTAATAAATACGAGCATTGTTGCCATATTGGGATGAATCATTCCCGATCCCTTTGCAATTCCGCCGATTTTACATTCGACACCATCAATTTCAAAGCTGACGGCTACCTCTTTTGACACTGTGTCGGTGGTCATAATTCCTTCAGCAGCTGCATCACCATTTGCCCCAAGTCCTGCAACAAGTGACGGGATTCCATTCTTTATCGGGGTAATGTCGAGCGGCTGACCGATAACTCCGGTCGATGCTACAACAATGTCAGATGACGAAATATTAAGCTCGTTTGCGATTAAATCGCTCATTTCTTCGGCAATTTCAATTCCGTTAGCGTTACAGGTATTAGCATTTCCGCTATTACAAATTACCGCCTGAGCATATCCGTCTGACAAATGACTCTTTGTAACGGTCAGAGGAGCGCCCTTAACAAGATTAGTTGTATAAACGGCGGCAGCAGATGCTTTTACCTCGCTGAAAATGAGAGACAAATCTTTTTTTGTTCTATTTTTTCTAATTCCGCAGTGTACTCCGTTTGCGGTAAATCCCTTTGCGGCACAAACTCCGCCACTAATAATTTTCATAATTTCCTCACCTATTTATCAACCTATTATAAATCGAGACCGCTCGTTTTATCCGAGCCGATAACCATATTCAAGCACTCGATTGCAGCGCCTGAAGCGCCTTTTCCGAGATTGTCATAACGTGCTATAAGCAAAATTCGGTCATCATTGCCCGAAACTGTAATCTGCATAGAATCCTTAAACGACATTCCGGCAGCCGAAATAAATCCTTCTTCATCAATTTCATCACTGTAATTTACGATTGATGAATTATACATTTCGCTATAAACCTTTTTTATATCAGAGATACTCTTTCCCTCGTTCAGCTGACTGCTGAAAAGCGGAACGGTAACAAGCATACCCGAATAAAAATCAGAAACAATCGGGCAAAAAATCGGCTCATTTTCGAGTCCTGTTATTGCCTTCATTTCCTTTAAATGCTTGTGCATTTGCTTAATTCCGTACTGACGCGGTGCCGATAAAAGTGCGCTCTTGTCCTCGCTTTCATATTCGGCAATCATATTCTTTCCACCGCCACTGTAACCTGTAACCGAATGGCAGGTCAAAAGTGTGCTCTTGTCAATAATTTTTGCATCAATAAGCGGCTTTACAAGTGCTATAAATCCACCTGCGTGACATCCAGGTACAGCAATTCGCTTTGATTCGGAAATTGCATTATCAAGCTCATTGCTTATTTCGGGAAATCCGTAAGTCCAATCGGCATCGGTTCTATGAGCCGTTGAGGTGTCAATAACAACGGTATTATCATTTTCAATCAGTGACACCGCTTCGATTGCAGCAGCATCAGGAAGGCACAAAAAAGCAATATCAGCACTATTGAGCGCCTTCTTTCGCGAGTCGATATTCTTTCTCTCTTCTTCGCAAAGGCTGATAATTAAGATATCATCGCGACCCGACAATCTTTCGTAAATTCTCAGTCCTGTTGTTCCTGCTTTTCCGTCGATAAAAACTTTCTTTTTCATTATTTATACTCCAATATGCAATAATATACCAACAATATGCATAAATTATACAACTTATTGCATATTAAGTCAATTAATATTTATAAATATACATTTATATTATCAAAAGTGTATATTATTTTTCACCAAATGCATAAACATTTGTGCAAAGATAAGCAAACATTAACAAATTAACGGATATACAGATGAATATGCTGTATATCCGTTGTCATCATTTATAAGCTTCGAGGCGATAAATAGGCATTCCCTGCTCGGAAAAACGCCTTTCGTATTCGGTTACGATATTGCCCTCGAAATCGCTTGCGTGAAGATCGAGCGAAATATTTTTGAGCTTATATCCTGATGAAGTAAATTCTTCGATTGAGTATTCAAAAAAGTACATATTATCCGTTTTTTGATGAATTTCGGCTCCGTCACAAAGCAGACGATCATATATTCTCAAAAAGCGGCTATTTGTAAGTCGGTGGGTTGCGTAGGTTGACTTTGGATACGGGCAGGAAAAATTGAGATAAAGCTCGGTCACACTCTTTTCCTTTAAAAGTCGTGGCAGATATTCT
>JAFOCH010000138.1 GCA_017381395.1 Clostridia bacterium | reverse complement strand
GGAATGACCCGCACCGAAATTCAGAATGCACTCGCGCTTTTCCGTTTCCGCGGCGACGACGTTTTCAAAAAGGTGGGCGACCTTTCGGGAGGAGAGAGGGCAAAGCTCTCGATACTGAAACTGATGCTTTCGTCTGCGAATTTTCTGCTTCTCGACGAGCCGACCAACCATCTCGACATTTATTCCCGTCAGGCGCTCGAGGATGCGCTGATTGCCTTTGGCGGCACAATGCTAATAGTGTCGCACGACCGCCGATTTATCAATCGCTTGGGTGACAAAATCTGGTCGATGGAGAACGGCACCGTCACCGAATACATCGGCAACTATGATTACTATCTCGAAAAAAAGGCACCTCCACCCGAACAGCAACGTGTGCAAAAAACTGTCGGTAGCGGTGGACTCGGATATAAGGAGAAAAAGGAACAACAGTCGCGCATAAGGCGGCTTAAAACGGCGGTTGCCACCTTTGAAAAGGAGATAGCCGAATTAGAGAGCGAAAGCGAGCTTCTGAACGCGCAGCTTGTTGCCGACGAGGTTTCGGCCGATTATAAAAAGACGATGGAAATTACCGCCCGTCTTGCCGAAATCGAGGGACTACTTGATAGCAAAATGACCGAATGGGCTGAAGCGAACGAGCAGCTCGAATCGGCACAAAACAGTATATAAAAAATGACTTAACCCATATGGGTTAAGTCATTTTTTATATCTCAAAGTCGGGGATAAAGCTTTCCTTTGCCGTTTCGCCCTCCTGAATAAATGCGTTTTTTACCCCGATACTTATGGCAAAATCGACCACCTCATTGTATTCCTCCTCGTTCAAAGGCCTTGTCAGCTCGTCAAAGGGCAGATCGGGAGAGGGTGTAAACTGATTCATAATGCACAAATAAATACTGTCGCCGTAGGTGTCGTGTAAATAACGTATAATCTCCTTTGAATCATCGGTGTGGCCGGGAAGCACAAGGTGACGCACAATCACACCGCTTTTTATCATTCCGTCGGCATCAAAGCGCGGCTTTCCTGCCAACTCAAACATCTTTTTTATCGACGCTTTCGCTACCTCGGGATAGTCCTTTGCCGACGAAAATTTTTGCGCAAGGTGACCGCTCATGTACTTAAAATCGGGGAGAAAAACTCGCACCTTTCCGTCGAGCATTTCGAGCGCATCACAAAGGTCGTAGCCGCTTGAATTATATACAACGGGAATTTGCAGTTTTGCTAAATCGAGCGCATCGCGGATTTGTTTTATATAGTGGCTCGGCGTGACGAGGTTTATGTTATGTACGCCACTTTCCTGCAACTGAACAAAGGTTTCGGCAAGCTCGCTTACAGAAATGGCCTTTCCTACGGCAAAACGGCTTATTTTGCGATTTTGACAGTAAACGCACCCCAGATTGCATCCCGAAAAAAAGACGGTTCCTGAGCCGTTTTTGCCCGAAATACAGGGTTCTTCCCAGAAATGCGGTGCTGCCCGTGAAATATATATATTATCGTCGGTTTTGCATACACCTGAAATACCGCTCGTGCGGTCTGCGCCGCATTTTCGCGGACACATTCTGCAATTTGACATATCGAACATAAAATCACCTTTTAATCAGTATATCATTTTTACCGCGATAATTCAACGAATGAAAAAAACGATGCCCCACGGGTGACAATTCACCTCAAAGGACATCGTTTTTTACTTGTTATTTTATTCGGTGCGGAGTGCTTCTACGGGATCCTTTTTAGCGGCAATTCTCGACGGAATCAGTCCCGCGATAAAGGTCAGTAGCATGCTTATCAGCACCAGTATAATTCCGCCGACAAAGGGTAGGGCAGCGGTTAAAATTTTGATACCGGTGACGGCACGAACGATATAGGTTATCGGGATGCACAGCAGTATCGTACTGATAATTCCGATAACACCTGCCGCAAAGCCAACTATCAGCGTTTCGGCATTGAATACGCGCGAAATATCTCTTTTCGATGCACCGATCGAGCGGAGAATACCGATTTCCTTTGTTCTTTCGAGTACCGAAATATAGGTGATAATGCCAATCATGATTGATGAAACGATCAGCGAAATGGCAACGAATGCGATCAGAACGTACGAAATCGCGTTAATAACCGTCGTTATCGACGACATAATTATCTTCATAATATCGGTGTATTCGATTGTATCGTCGTCGTTGGTCTGCTTTTTATTATATTCCGTAATGCATTCGGCGATTTTATCCTTGTCATTGTATGAGGCAGCAAAAAGATTTATCTGCTTAGGACTGTCGAGATTGACGTAGCCGAGGTTCAAAAGCGCATCGCTGTATGTGATAATCAGGTCGGTCGGCATATTATTGTCATAGAATTTTACCAGTTCCTCTTCGGTAAAGTTGCCGAGTGCGTGGGTCAGAAGCTGGTTGAGTGCCGAATCGGTCATAGCTCCGTAGTATGCCTTTTTCTCGGCGGCATATCGTGCCTTTACCTGCTCGCCGATGGCCTCACGTGCATATTCGGTGAGGGTTTCGTCGTCCATTTTTGCTATATAATCGGTGATGTTCGCCGAACTTGCACCCATTTGCTGAGAATATGCCGTGGTCAGCATTTGACGCAGGTAATCGGTGGTCATGTTAGCCATCTGTGCATCGACCTGGGCGGTAATGTAGCTGTCGTCGGGTATGGACATCATTTCGGTATATAGGTCGGCTCTCTCACTTGACGAAAGGTTCTCGGCGTATGCTTTGAATGCCTCTGCCTTTGAAGCGGATGTGTTTTCGCCACTGTCCTCGACCTTAAAGGGAAGTCCCGTGATAATATCAAAGTTTTTGCTTTCCATCTGCTTTTTGACGATGGAACTCTTTTCAGCCGAGTTAATCATATAGTCGGTGAGGGCGCGTGTATATCCGATTGAGCCGTTCATCGAGGTGGAAATTGCATCCTCGTTCGGTCTGACGATACCCGAAATTTTAATATCAATTCCGTTGTCATAGACGTATTTCATTCCGGCGTCACTTTCTCGAATATCCTTTATACCGTCGTCGGTTTCTTGGTAGAAATTGCTCGGCAAAACTAGCTTAAATGTCTTTGAACAAATATCTTCATACGACCATTTTCTTTCGGATGTGTCGAGCGGCTCCTTTTTCATAGCTGCTTCCAAAACGGCTGTCAGCTCATCCGAGGTTTTGAGTCCCAGGGCATATAGACAAAGGTCGCTGATTTCGTTATTCTTGTCAACAATCAGCACAACCTCGTTGTAATTTGTCGGCCAATTTCCGTAAATGCAGTCGTACTGCTTTTTGGTAAGCTGATTGATTTCGGTACCGTCCTTATTAGTGAGGATTTCGGACCAAACGTTCATCTGCTGAAAGCTTTGCTGATAGCCGGCTGACATAACGCTGTTTTCGGCTGCATAAATTCCGTTCAGCAGCTCGACCACGTCGGATTTAACGATTTTGCCATCGCTATCCTTTGTATAAATGCTCATATCCACGCCGTAGGAATACTGAACGGCGCTGATATACTGATTGATTTCGCTATTTTCGTTTTCGAGGAATTTTTTGAATTTATTGAGATTATTCTTTTCAACCTCGGCATTGTTAAGCGAGTTTATCAGCTCGTACATAATCGAATTTGAATAAACGGCGTCGAGTTTGTGACTTGTTTCTTTATTATTCGAGCCCATCAAATTGGTAATCAGGTTGGTAATATCGACCGACTCGGCTTGAATGGTAATGGGATAGCTCGAAAGTGTATCCTCCTGCACTCGGTTTATGTAGCCGTTAACACCGTTTGAAATTGACATAATCAGCGCAATACCGATGATGCCGATGCTTCCCGCAAACGAGGTCATAAATGTCCTTGCCTTTTTGGTCATCAGGTTGTTGAGCGAAAGGGAAAGGGCGGTCATAAACGACATTGAGGTTCTTTGCGTTTTTTTACGGTTCTTTTTCTTTTTATCAGGGGCATCGAGGATGAATTCCGATTCATACGGATTCGAGTCGCTTGTCACCCGTCCGTCAAGCAGGCGAACGATTCGTGTCGAATACTTTTCGGCAATTTCGGGGTTATGCGTTACCATTATGATAAGCTTATCCTTTGAAATTTCCTTTAAAATCTCCATTATCTGCACAGAAGTTTCGCTATCGAGTGCACCCGTCGGCTCGTCGGCAAGCAGAATTTCGGGGTCATTTACGAGGGCACGAGCTATTGCCACGCGTTGCATCTGACCGCCCGACATTTGATTGGGCTTTTTATTCAGCTGGTCGGAAAGTCCTACCTTTGCCAGAGCTTCCTCTGCACGTTTTCTTCTCTCCGCTTTTGACACGCCCGAAAGGGTAAGCGCAAGCTCAACGTTGCTCAGTACTGTCTGATGCGGAATGAGATTATAGCTCTGAAAAACAAATCCAATCGAATGATTGCGGTATGAATCCCAGTCCTTGTCGTCAAAGTCCTTTGTTGAGCGATTGTTGACTGAAAGGTCACCGCTGTCGTATCTGTCGAGTCCACCGACGATATTGAGAAGGGTAGTCTTTCCACAGCCCGACGGACCCAAAATTGAGACAAATTCACTTTTTCTGAATTCGATGTTAATCTCCTTCAATGCCTCAACTTTTGAGCTGCCCGAAAGATATGATTTTACGATGTTAGTAAGTTTAAGCATTAGCACAAAACCTCCCTTTTCGTATACTTGTATATTTATAATATACAAAAGAACTTTGTCAATATCAAGGGAATTAAATTCTACTTTACTGTTTTTTTACATTTTTACTTTAATTTTGCAATATTTATCATTGCAAACACCGTTTTTTCACTTGTGACTCGACACTATGCATATCGCAAAGGCACCTACTGCACCACCCAAAATATTCCCGAAAGCATCCCTACCCAGAACATAAAATCACTCCTGTTTATAAAAAAATATCTGTCGCCTTATTATGCCCTTAAAATTAGCGTTTTACCCGTGTTGACAAAGGGCAGAGAGTTTGATATTATCATAATTGGTGAGGTATTTTTTTATGAAAAGGGATTATCAAAAGGAGCTTGACGTTTTATTAACTCAGCTCGATGAAAAAATTAAACCGAAATTACTGCTTCACAGCTGTTGTGGTCCTTGCAGCAGCTACGTGCTTGAATATTTGTCAAAGCATTTTGACGTCACGGTTTATTATTTTAACCCCAATATTTTTCCAAAAGAGGAATACGAAAAACGGCTAGAAAATCAGCTTCACCTTATCGAAAAAAGCGGCTGGGCAAAATTTTTGCCGAGCGAGTATAATTATGACGAGTTTCTTTCTGCGGCAACGGGACTCGAAGGGGAAAAAGAAGGCGGACCCAGATGCACCGAATGCTTCCGTCTGCGACTGAAAAAAACTGCCCAGGCGGCTAAAAAAGGCGGTTTTGACTATTTCGCAACCACCCTCAGCGTCAGCCCGCACAAAAATGCGCAGCTGCTCGGTCAGCTTGGCGAAGAAATCGGCGAGGAATATGGAATAAAGCATCTGCCGTCTGATTTTAAAAAGCGCGAGGGATACAAGCGTTCGATTGAACTGGCGCGGCAATTTGAACTTTATCGTCAGGATTATTGCGGCTGCGAATTTTCCATTCGCGAATAAGAAATAATAAAGTGTATATTGATGAGGATTATCGTTAAAAATATTTTACGATAAAAAAGGATAGAAAAAAGGGACAAAATGAAAAAGAGAAAGAACAGCGCTCTTAAAATTCGCATCAAATATTGGTGGCGAAAGACTAAACAATGGACAAAAAAGATAATCAGCTTTTGTCTTAATCCGCGAATGTTACTTTGCTTTGGTATCGCTTGGATTATCACAAACGGCTGGTGCTACGCATTTATGGCTATCGGCGGTTGGCTGGGCATCAATTGGATGCTTGCCGTCGGAACGGCTTATGCCGCTTTTTTATGGTTCCCTTTTACCCCTGAAAAATTGGTCACCATCATCATTTCGCTCTTTTTGCTCAAACGGCTGTTTCCGAATGATGAAAAAACACTCAAAGTTTTGCAAACCGAACTCGACAAGTTAAAGGCCGCAATCAAGCGAAAAAAAGCACAAAGAAAAGTGAAAAAAGAAGAAAAGAAAAATTCAAAATAAAACAAGCACGATGAAGAAAAAATCTCTCATCGTGCTTTTTATTATTTTTCTAAATAAAGTTCGGCTTCAAGCTGATTTTGAATATTCTCGTGGAATGAAAGCAGGGGAGCAATATCCTTGCCTTTTAGCCGTCGGTCAATATAATTCCTTGTCACGCGTACAACTGTTTTTGATAAGAGGATAATGCCGATCAGGCTTGGAATCATCATCAGTCCGTTAAAGGTGTCGGAAATGTCCCACGCGATTGACGAGGTCATAACCGCACCCAAAACGATGGTTGCAACAAACACGATTTTATAAACCGTCGTATATTTCGTACCGAAGAGGTATTCAAAAGCCCTTGCCCCGTAATGCGACCAGCCGATTAGCGTAGTAAAGGCGAAAAGGAGTATTGCCACCGCGACAAAAATACCGCCAAAATCGAAATTGCCAAATGAAAGCACCCGATTAAATGCCGCGGTAACCAGTGTCGAGCCGGTTGCTCCATTTTCGGTAATTGCGCCTGTTTTGAGGTCGTAAACGCCCGAGGTGAGTATGGTAAGAGCTGTCAAGGTGCATATCACCATCGTGTCGGTAAATACCTGAAAAATGCTCCACATTCCTTGCTTTACCGGCTCCTTTACGTTTGAACTCGAATTGATTATGGTCGACGAGCCGAGCCCCGCCTCGTTTGAAAAAACTCCGCGTTTAAAGCCCGCGGTAATAACCCTGCTTACCGTAAAGCCGCAACCGCCGCCAAAAATTGCACTCGGCTTAAATGCGGTGACCAAAATTGTGGCAAAAGCATCGCCTATTTTACCGCAATTTGCGAGGATAATGAATACGCTTCCCGATACAAATAGGATTACCATTATTGGCACGATTTTTTCGGCAAAGGAGGCAATTCGCTTTAACCCGCCGAGGATAATCAGTCCCGCCGCAAGCATTATGACAAGCCCGATTGTGAGGGAATAGAGGGTGATTGCTTGACCGCCCGAGGAATAGATAACTCGGCTTGACAGCACGGGAAAATCAATGGCCAGTTCAATATTTGCGACGATTTTGTCCACCTGACCCATGTTGCCGATTCCGAGCGACGCAAGCACGCAAAAATAAGCGAACAAAACGGCCAGTATTTTGCCCAACTTTTTGAGCAATGATGAAAGGATTTTACTCCTACACTCGATACTGCCCAATCCGTATTTGAGATAGTACATGGCACCTCCCGACCATTCGCCGTTCGCACTCCGCTGCCTGAAATAAACGCCGAGCAAATTCTCGGAATAGCCCGTCATCATGCCGAAAAATGCCGCCACCCACATCCAAAAAACTGCACCCGGGCCGCCTATTACAATCGCATCGGCAACACCTGCGATATTTCCTACGCCGATGGTCGCCGCCAGGGTGGTGCATAGCGCCTGAAACTGCGAAACCGAGCCACCTGATATCGCGTAGCTTTTTTTATTAAAAAGGCCTCCAATCGTTTCCTTGAACCAATGACCTATATGAGTAAGCTGAAAAAAGCCGGTCGCCGCGGTTAAAAAAATTCCCGTACCAATTAGCAGGAATATACCGATTTTGAGCCATATAAGGTCGTTTATCGCACCGTTTATATTTTCGACCGTCTTCATAATTTCGCCCATCGATTACACCCCGTAAAAATAATAAAAGGGAATTGGCAAATTTACCGATTCCCTTTTTTTACAATGCTTTGCGCTATTTAATTTTATGAGTATAATT
Organism: Clostridia bacterium; assembly: GCA_017381395.1. Classification (GTDB taxonomy): domain Bacteria; phylum Bacillota; class Clostridia; order Oscillospirales; family Acutalibacteraceae; genus UMGS1976. The sequence goes on along the minus strand of JAFOCH010000138.1, from coordinate 16,924 downwards.
TGTGGTTTTATTCAACTTTTTTGTCCGAGGCGTTGTCCTTTTCGGTGCCCGTGCTATCCTTTTTGTCCCCGCTTTTTTTGCCTCTGTTCACGGCAACAAGCACGGTAACGACAATCACGATGAGTGCCGCTACACCGATTATGGTATAGAGGATAAACGGATTTTCGCCACCGTCACTTGTCGGATTTTTCGGCAGCTTTGACGAGCCGCTGCTGTTCGAAGCGGCCTCGCTCGTTTCTTCACTTGTCTCCTCGCTCGTTTCCTCCGATTCGGTTGATGATTCGGTCGATGAGTCGGCCGACGAGGGACTGGACGAGGTTATGTAGGTAGGAGCGTCAGCCGCTCTGGCGTTTGAAAAGTTGTTAAGGTTAAAGGTGTAAAACTGCTTGGTATTATTATAGTTTCCTGTATGAGCTGTGTTCATAAATACCATTGCGGCAAGGTTTGTAATTTTGTCGGTTGCGTCGTTTACGATTACCGAAGCACCCATTTTTGCGTCCTTAAAGCCGTTTGCGTGGGGGATTGCTATTTCAAACTGGTATCCGTTTTCGCCCCAGTCAACTACCGCGCACTGAATTTTATCCTTCATCGCGATGAAAAACGGCGAGGTGCTGGTCTCGGCTATCGAAACGGTGCCGGAATAACGAACAACGCGGAAAAGACCGGTATATCCGCTACCAACAGCTTGTCCTGCAGGATTGCAGTCGAGGTCGAGCTGAATTTCTACGCTGTCGGTTATCCAGTCGAATGCAGGCGGAGTGGAAACTCTCGTTTTGTCATCGACGCTACCAAAAATGTAGATATAGTCATTATCGTAAAGGAAATAAATCGAAGCGGTTGTGGTCGATTCTCCGTTTTGCTTAATAATCTGGTCGACAACTATGTTTCCGGAGGCGCCAAATGACTCGTCCATATAGCCGTTAACGTGTATGATTTCCTTGTTTATTGTGTTTGTTTTTTGGTCGGCGTAAACGGCGGGTGATGCCGAAATTATCAGTATGATTGCCGCCACGGCGCAAATGATTTTCTTTAACATTTTATATCTTTCCTCCGGAAATTGCTTTTTTTATTTCTTTCTTAATTTCTTGAAAAACTCACTCAAAAGTGAGCCACATTCCTCTTCCATAAATCCGCCTGACAAAAGCGGCTTGTGATTATACGGCAGGTCAAACAGATTGATTAGTGAGCCGCAGGACCCCGCCTTTTTATCATACGCGCCAAAAACGACCCGTTCAATACGCGAATTGATTATAGCTCCCGTACACATCGGGCACGGCTCCAGCGTGACGTACATGGTGCAGCCGATAAGCCGCCATCCGCCAAGCATTTTACACGCGTCGTTTATTGCCTCAATTTCGGCGTGACCTAGCGCGTTTTTATCCTTTTCGCGTCGGTTTCGTCCGCGTCCTACGATTACTCCGTCACGCACGATTACCGCGCCAATCGGGGCCTCGTCATCGTCGGCTGCCTCTTTTGCGAGAAGGATGGCCTCCCTCATAAATTTTTCATCAATCGTGTTCATTTGAACTTTCCTTTATTAGAAAAAATTATAGTGCTAAAACTGCGCTTAAAATGAGAACGGCAGTAAGCGCGATAACAAATGGTGCCGAGTAAAACGTACCGAATGCCATCGGCGAAGAGGTGATACAGTCGGGTTTGTAAAGCTTTTTGTCAAGTAGCTTCTTTTTGTTGATATAAATAAATCCAAACGTACCGAGCAGAGCCATGACCATAATTATTCCGTAGCTGAGCATTGCCTGTACGTAGGGTGAAAAATTCTTTGCTATGAGCGTCATAACGCAGGAATTGAAATTGTTTAAAAAATGAATGCATATTGCGGGAATAACCGAGCCGGTATTAATCGTGATGTAGGCAAAGACGAGCCCAATCATAAATGCAAACGGAATTTGAATAAAATTACCGTGAACCAGACCGAAAAGTGTCGCCGACGCAAATATTGCGAATGTGTCGGAATATCTCCTCAGTGAGCCGAGAACCACCACGCGAAAGGCAAATTCCTCCACGATAGCAGGCATAATCGAAAGGGTGAATATCCATACAATTGTTTCAAAGGTGCCCACGGGCTCGGGTAAACCGACCGATTTGGTATTCATCCCAAGCGATTCCAAAAAGCGTACCCAGTAGCTTGTTGCAACATTGATAGCCAGACAAAGTGTAAATCCGCCCAAAACGGCAGAGGCGCCTGTTAAAAACGGAACCTTTTTTCTCGCGAAAAGGTTACGTACCTTGAATCCTTCGACCTTTGCCATCAGGAAAAACGGCGGAATAAAAAGTATCGATGAAAAGATGATTTGGAGTAAATATGCCGTCAAAGTATTATCGATAACATAATATTCGCTTAAAAATGAGATTAGCTCACCGACGATTTCGCCGATTATATCGGTAAACAGAAGAGCGGCCAGGATGATACCACCGATAACGTTGCCGCTTTTTCTAATCATTTTTCGCTCCTGCTTCGCGAAATGGGAGCGGATAAACGGATTATTGAAATCGTGCATTATTTCATCTCCTTAATACTTGTTAATAATACAGTAAAATAATATACATGTCAATCGCGTCTTGTAAATGAAAGTAAAATATGTTATATTTTATGGTATGAAATTTTTTGCGGCAAATATTTTAAAAAAAGCAGGTGTAAATTATGCAGGTTTACAATTTATTTTTGCTTATGCTCACGGCAATTCCCATACTGGTCGGCGGAATATCGGCACGCAGTGTATCAAAAAATCGTGCTACACGTACCGTCGCAGGAATGATGGCACCTATGCTTATTTTGACGGTGCTGTGCATTATTGTCGAAATGGTCGTCGCAGGGTATGAAGAAACGGCGGCATTGCTTTTTGCAGAAGAAATGCCGTATATGACATTTCCACGTCACGTCTTTACGGTGATAATTTCGTGCTTTTTTGCCATTTCTGCGCTTTCTGTCCTTGCTATTAAAAGGAGCGAAAAAATAAAGCCGCTCATATCCTTTTCGGTGCTTTCGGGGCTAACGGTTGTGTTCACCTTGGCGGCAGTTTGCATCTCACTTTTAGAAACTTTTAGTGACCATAGCTTTATCGTGGTGCCGGTTTGCATAATCTACGCAATCGGTCAGATTTATGCCGTTGCAGCGGCTGTTTTAACCGGTGAAAAAAAGCTCGAAAAATTCATTTTATACTTTACCAACATCATTTATTTGGTGGTTTGCGGATTTTTGATTTGGTTTGCTTATTCGTCGGGCTTTGCCGACGAGGCGCAGGCAGTGGGCGAAATTACCTCTGGCGTAATTGCGTTTATTATTTTAGGCGTTGTAATTGTTGCAGGCCCTGCTTTAATCAGCTTTTTTGCTCTCTTGTCCAACAGTATTGGCTCGTTCAAGTATGTCAAAAAAGGATAAAAAATAATCACCTTGTCTGATTTTTACGACCTTCAAAGGAGATAATATCAAAAAATGTGTAGGAGTTTTTTTGATGTTATCTCCTTTTTCTGTTTTAAGGAATGCGTTTGTGGCATTTAAGCGTAATTTTTTGAGTGTATTGGCCGCCTTTTCGTTGCTTTTTTGTGTCTTTTCATTTGTGCAACTTGTGGGTTCAGTGTCGTCAATTTTCTTTGTTTCGTCGGTGCTGAATGCCGCTGAGAATATTGATTTTACGCGGTTTGAACGGGTTGCTTTTTTGTCCTCGTCGTCGGTTTCTACCCTTGCTTTTTTTGTCCTGTTTTTGCCCCTTTTTTTAGGAGCCGAGAGAATGTCGTTACAATGGGTAGGTGGTGAAAAACCACGTCTTTCGGAGCTGCTTTGGGCGTTTGAGCCAAGGCGTTTTTTCGCAGCGTTTATTTTGCATTTGTCCCTCTTTTTTGTGTTGCTTGTTTGGTCGGTCACGGCCGTTTTTCCTACCCTCGTTTTTTCGGCCAATTTGAGCGTGTCGGCGGCGACCTTTTTGAGCTGCATTTTTTACGGAATCGGTCTGTGCGGAGGGGTTGTGATTATCACCTTTTTTCTCGCGGTATCCCTCGTTTTTGTCGGCGGAAATTCGCTTAAATTTGCGTTTCTGTCTGCTCTCGGAAAGGGAGGCACAAAGGGGCTTTTTTCCTCACTTTTACCCCTCGTTACCGCCTTTTTACCGCTTGTGTTTTTCAGCGGCTTGTTTATAATATTTGCGCCCATTTTCGTACTGCTTTCGGCGGCAATTTTTGACCGCGTTTGGTATCAAAAAAGTCGCACAAAAACCGCCACCACATAACCCATCGAACCAACTGCCGAAAAATTCTTTCGGCAGTTTATTTATTTATACTTGTTATAGTAGATATAAAGTGTTATAATAAACTGATTAAATGTATACATATTTTTTGTATTTGAGATATTGAAGGTGGGCTTAAAAGGTGAACCGCAAAAAGTGGATTATAGCAAATAATGACAAAGAACTCGCACGTCAGCTTGCTGAGGAATGTGATATCGACCAGTTGATTGCCCTCATCCTCACCGCAAGAGGATACTGCGACCCTTTTGAAATAGACGAATTTTTGTCCAACGACCAGCAGATGAGCGATCCGTACGAGCTAATTGATATGGACAGGGCTGTTGCACGAATCAGAGCCGCCATGGACAAAGGGGAGAGAATAGCTGTCTACGGTGACTACGACGTGGACGGTGTTACTTCGACTGCGCTTATGTACAGCTACCTTTCGGATAAAGGGGCGGACGTTATCTATTCCGTACCCGAGAGGGAAGAGGGCTACGGCATGAGTATTGCCGCTGTTGACCGACTTAAAGACGAAGGGGTAAAGCTGATTGTCACCGTCGATAACGGAATCAACGCGAATGACGAGGTCGATTACGCGAAAAAATGCGGAATCGACGTGGTTGTAACCGATCATCATCTGCCGATGAACGATCTGCCGAATGCCGAGGCGGTGGTTGACCCTCATCGACTCGATTGTCCCAGTCAGTTTAAGGATTACGCAGGTGCAGGTGTCGCCTTTAAGGTGATTTGTGCATTAGAGGAAGCGTCGGGTGAGGAAATGGCACTTCGTTACGGCGACCTTGCCGCAGTAGGTACGATTGCCGACGTAATGCCTCTTTGCGGCGAAAACCGATTGATTGTAAAGAATGGTTTACCCCTTGTCGAAAATGGACGCGAGGGTTTTTTGGCGATAATCAAGGCGGCAGGACTTTCATCCCGTCCCTTTACATCGTCGAGCGTTTCGTTTGGAATAGGTCCGCGCCTGAATGCCGCGGGTCGAGTCGGCTCGTGTGAAAGAGCGGTGCAACTGCTTCTGACGAATGACAAGAGTGAGGCGTATGAGCTTGCCCGCGAGATAAACGAGGATAACGCTCGCCGTCAGTATACCGAACGCGAAATTTTCGACGCGGCGGTCAAAATTATTGAAGAAAAGGGATACTATAACGATAGAGTTATCGTCGTATGCGGTGATGGATGGCACGGCGGAGTTATCGGTATCGTTGCATCCAGAATATGCGAAAGATACGGCAAACCTGCATTTGTCCTCTCGGTCGAAAACGGGGAGGCAAACGGCTCCGCGCGCAGTATCGGTAATTTCTCCGTCTTTGACGCACTCACTGCGACAAAGGATATTTTACTTCGCTTTGGCGGTCACGCCAGAGCGGCAGGAATGTCGGTCGAAACTGAAAAGGTCGACCTTTTCCGTACAAAGATTAACGAATGGGCGGCTGAAAACTATGACGAGATGCCCTTTGCCGAGATAAAAATTGATTGCCGTTTGGCACCGTCGGCATTTACTCCCGATATGGCCGAATCGCTCGAGGTGTTTGAGCCCTGTGGAGTATCCAACCAAACGCCTGTTTTCGGGCTTATGGGAGTCCGCCTTGATAAGATTACACCCGTCGGCTCGGGTAAGCATCTGCGCCTGACCGTTTCTAAAAACGGCAATTCAGCGACGGTAATGCTCTTTACCACCGCCGAGCAGGATTTTGGCTTTATGCAGGGCGCATTACTCGACTTTGCCGTCACCGTCGAGGCAAACGAATACATGGGAACAAGGTCGGTTACCCTGATAGCAAAGGCATTCAGACCGACTATAGTTGATGAAGAAAAATTACTTAAAGAAATTCGCCTGTACGAGCGTTTTTGCCGCGGGGAAGAGATGACCGACGAGCAAAAGGAAAGCTGTAAGATAAGCCGCGACGACGTCGGCGCAATTTACCGCACGATAAATAAAAATAACGGATTTTCGGGCGTTTTCGAGGCGCTTATGACCCAGTCGGGCGTATCGTCCTATTTGCGAACCAGATTGGCGATTGATATTATGAGCGAACTTGGAGTAATTGACTGCTCCTATTCAAAGGACGGCCTTTACGCCGCAAAATGCCCAACAGAAGAAAAATTTGATTTAGCCAATTCGTCCGTGTTTAGACGGGCAAACGGAGAGGAGGAATAATAAATGACGGTAAACTATGACGGAAGGTTTGAAACCCTTGTCCGCCTGCTCAAAAAGCAGGGAGATTCATTCGACCACGAGCTTATCAAAAAAGCGTATGACGTAGCAATCGAAAAGCACGAGGGGCAAAAACGCCTTTCCGGAGAGCCGTTTTTTATTCATCCCTTTTCGGTAGCGTGTATCACAGCAAAGCTCGGCATGGACTCGGAATCGGTTGCGGCGGCTCTGCTTCACGATGCCGTCGAGGACACCGACCTTTCCATAAACGACGTAAAGCGTGATTTCGGCGAAACGATAGCCATGCTGGTTGACGGAGTTACCAAACTCGGAAAAATTAACTACGTTTCAAAGGAAGAGCTTCAGGCCGAGAACGTTAGAAAGATGTTTATCGCGATGTCGGAGGATATCCGCGTTATCATCATCAAGCTCTGCGACCGACTTCACAATATGCGTACAATCGACGCGCAAACCGAGCTTAAACAGCTGGACAAATCGCGCGAAACACTCGAAATTTATGCGCCGATTGCCCACCGACTCGGTATCAGAGCGGTAAAGGAGGAACTCGAGGACCTCGCTATCAAGCACCTCGACCCGATTGCCTATACCGAAATTGAAGGACAGCTTGAAAAAAATAGGGAATACCGCCTGAGCTATATCGAAAGCATAAAGGATTTACTTCGCGAAAAGCTCGACGTAAGCATACCCAACCTTTCTATCGAGGGACGAGTAAAATCCATTCACGGCATATACCGAAAGATGTATATGCAGAGTAAACAGTTTGAAGAAATTTATGATATTTACGCAGTTCGAGTTATCGTAAACACGGTTACCGATTGCTATAACGTACTCGGAATGGTACACGAAATGTTTCGACCCATTCCCGGTCGATTCAAGGACTATATTTCTACGCCTAAATCGAATATGTACCAGTCGCTTCACACCACCGTAATTGGTAAAAAAGGAGCACCATTCGAGGTTCAGATTCGTACCTGGGACATGCATTATACCGCCGAATACGGTATTGCTGCCCACTGGAAGTATAAGGAGGGCGTCAGCGGATCTGACGAACGATTTGAGGAAAGACTCGCATGGATCAGACGAATGCTCGACAACCAGAGCGAGTCGGACGATATTGAGGAAATTGTACGCACGATAAAGACCGACCTTGCACCCGAGGACGTATTCTGCGTTACTCCGGGCGGCGATCTGATCAGCTTGCCTGCCGGTGCAACGGCAATCGACTTTGCCTATGCTATTCACTCGGCGGTAGGTAACCGAATGGTCGGGGCAAAGGCGAACGGCCGAATCGTACCGATTGATTACGTTATCGCAACAGGTGACGTTGTCGAAATTCTGACCACCAATCAGCAGGGTCACGGCCCTAGCCGAGATTGGCTCAAAATAGTAAAAACAAGCGAAGCCAGGTCAAAGATTCGCGCCTGGTTTAAGAAGGAACGCTACGCCGAAAACGTTGAGGAAGGTCAAAAAGAGGTTGAGCGCGAATTCAGACGCGCATCAATCAACCTTTCCGACAAGGAAATGGAAAAGTTCATTGCCGATATTGCCGAGCGTCAGCATTGCTCCTCCATCGAGGACTTTTATAACAAAATCGGCTACGGCGGCATAATTCTTTCCCGCATAATGCCTCGTGTCCGCGAGGACTATCTGCATAAAATCAAGGTTAATCATCCCGTCGACGTTTCGGGTGCCGTTATGGATAATCGAACAACCAGCCGCTCATATGACGGAGTCGAAATCGAGGGAATTGATAATTGTCTTATCAAGCTGTCACGTTGCTGTAACCCCATTCCGGGCGACAATATTGTCGGCTTTATTACCAGAGGACACGGTGTTTCGATTCATAAGAGGGAATGCCCCAACGTGCCAAAGGATTTGGAAGCTTGCGACCAACCGGAAAGATGGATTCCTGCTCGTTGGGGTGAACAGTCGGCAAAGGAATTCGTCGCAGGACTGTATATTTTCGCATTCGACCGCTTTGGTCTGCTTGCCGACGTAACGACGGCTATTGCGAATATGCGAGTGCTCATCAATCGAATCAACACCCATGCGCTTAAAAATGGCAACTACGCCATTGAACTCGAAGTAAAAATCGAAAGCCAGGAGCAGATAAAGGCGATTATTGCCAAGCTGTCAAAGATTGACGGCATCATCTCGGTAGATAGACAGAAAGGTTGATATTTTCGGTATGAAATGTGTAATTCAGCGTGTTTCCTCCTCGTCGGTTTCGGTCGATGGAAAGGTTGTTGGCGAAATCGAAAAGGGATTTTTAATCCTGCTCGGAGTAGCCGAGGGCGACACCGAAGCCGATGCCGAAAAACTTGCAAAGAAAATTTCGCTCATGCGTGTTTTTGAGGATAGCGAGGGCAAAATGAATTTATCGGTGCAGGATATCGGCGGCGAAATTCTTGTAGTCAGCCAGTTTACCCTCTGCGCCGATTGTAAAAAGGGAAACCGACCGTCATTTGTCGGCGCAATGCGACCGGAAGGAGCCACCCGTCTTTACGAATTGTTTATGGCGCTTTTAAAAGATTACGGAGTAAAGAGGGTAGCACACGGAATTTTTGGCGCCGATATGAAGGTGTCACTCGTCAATGACGGACCCGTGACCATTATTCTTGATACGGAGATGCTTTAATGAAAATCGAAACCATTTGTCTGAATGACATTGCTTGCAATACCTATATCGTCACCGATGAAACAAGCGGTGACGTTGCGATTATCGACCCTGCGTTTTTTCTCGACGAGCTTAAAAATGCTGTCGAGCTGATAAAGGATAGGGTAAAATATATTCTCCTTACCCACCGCCATTTTGACCATATTTTAGGCGCTGCAGGGATAAAGAAAATGTGCCCTGATGCAAAAATCGCCGTGCATTTTCTCGATGCCGATTGCCTTGTGTCAAAGGAAGAAAGTGCATTTAACGAGTTTGCGCATATGATTCCGCACGATCAGGAATATGTGAATGCGGATGTGCTTCTTTCCGACGGGGACGAGATTCGCCTCGGCGAAACGGTGTTTACCGTTATGCACACGCCCGGTCATTCGGCAGGTAGCGTAATGTTTATTTCGGACGGGATTATATTCAGCGGCGATACAATTTTCGACGGAGCAATCGGTCGCTGTGATTTAAAGACGGGCAGTATGCGCGAAATGCGCTCCTCGCTCAGAAAAATTCGCAGTATGGAAGGCGAATACACCGTTTATTCCGGCCACGGAAATTCATTTTCGCTATAAATAACATTTTTTAAGGAAATTTTATGATTTTATATATCGAAGGACATAGCTTTAAATACGAGCTTGAAAATATTTGTCGCCTTTTCTTTCCGTTCGAAAAAATCGAGGTTGTCGGTGACCAAATGACTACCGGCACCGACCGAATGGCATCTGCGGTGAGAAGGATTTTTGACGATAAGGCCGAGCTTTACGTCCAATTTTGCGACAAGGAATATAAAAAAGAGGATAGCATCACCCTTTCGCTCGACACTGCCGATTTCGAAAAGGAATGCGAGCGAATTTTGGCGGTTATGTTGTATAATCAACTGTGCGAATTTACCGACACCGAGCCCAAATGGGGCATACTGACGGGAGTTCGCCCGGGTAAGCTTATGCGCCGAATGGCCGACAGCGAGGGCGAAGAGGCGGCGGTAAATTATTTTACCGAAAAGCTCCTTTGCAGTAGGGAAAAGATTGACCTTGCCCTCGAAGCATCACGCACCGAGGAAAGCATTATCAACCTTTCCCGACCTGACAGCTTCAGTTTGTATGTTTCGGTGCCGTTTTGCCCGACAAGGTGCAGCTATTGCTCCTTTGTTTCCCATTCGATTGAGCAGGCAAAGAAGCTGATTGACCCCTACGTTACTTTGGTTTGTAAAGAAATTGAATACACCGCCGAAATTGCCAAACGGCTGAATCTGCATCTGGAAACGGTGTATATCGGCGGAGGTACGCCCACTGCCATTTCTGCCGAACAGCTCGACCGAATTATGACGGCGATAAATGGCTCGTTTGACCTAAGCGGTTGTCGCGAATTTACGGTCGAGGCGGGACGTCCCGACACCGTCACCGACGAAAAATTAGCGGTAATAAAGAAAAACGGAGCCACCCGCATAAGCATAAATCCGCAAACAATGAGCGATCACGTGCTCGAAAATATCGGTCGTCGTCATACCGCCGAACAAACTGTTCAGGCATTCAATATGGCTAGACAGCATGGATTTGACAATATCAATATGGATTTGATTGTCGGTCTGCCGGGCGACACTTGCGAAAGTTTTTGCGAAACAATGGACAAAATTCGTTCTCTCGACCCCGAAAGTGTAACCGTTCACACCCTTTCGATGAAACGCTCGTCCAGAATGACCATGGGCGGCGACCTTCCCGAAGCGGAATTCGGACGAGTTGCCGAGGAAATGCTCCGCTTTGCAAAGGCTGAGCTTAAAAAGAGCGGAATGAACCCATACTATCTCTACCGCCAATCAAAAACGGTCGGAAACCTCGAAAACACCGGCTTTGCAAAGACGGGGTACGAGGGACTTTATAACATATACATAATGGACGAAACTCATTCGATACTCGCCTGCGGTGCTTCCGCGGTAACCAAACTGCGGTCGCAAAGCGGATATATCGAGCGAATTTTCAATTATAAGTATCCGTACGAGTATATCGACAGATTTGAGGAAATGCTAAATCGTAAGCAAGGAATAGAGCGGTTTTATGAAGCATATCCGATTGAATAAATTTAAGGAGAATGTACCATGACATCATTCGAAAACGCGGTAGCAAAGACAAAGGAATACTTTGACATCGCCTGTAAAAAGACAGGTGAATTTGTCGATTTGCAAAAGTTAAAGGTGAATGCAGCATCCATCCGCAACGCGATTGAAAAGGACTATGCAAGCATCGGAAAAATGTACTACGACGGACAAAAGAGAAATAAGGACTATTCCGACGCGATAAATGCCGTTATGGCCGATATCGATGGACGAAAGAAGGAACTTGCCGAAATCGAGGATAAAATCAGACAGGCACAGGGAGGAAACTTCTGCGACGGTTGCGGAGCGCAGAATTCGGATGATTCTGACTTTTGCCGAAAGTGTGGAAAGAAACTTTAATATAATCGGGAGAAAAAACTAATGAATGTGAAAAAAATAGGCATAATTATTGCCGATGATATGGAATACACCCCTTTTGAAAAGAGGATTGCGGAATTTTTCGCCGCTGAATCGACCCTGCTCGGACGAAAGTGTCACACCTTCACACTTACCAGTGGTGACCGTTCGGTTGAGGTTGTTACCGTCCACTGCGGAATTGGAAAGATAAATGCAGCCGCGGCAACGGCTTATATTATCGCAAACGGTGCCGATTGCATCATCAATACGGGACTTTCGGGCGGAATAAATCATATCGGTCGTGGAATGATAACCCTTCCCGACCGACTTATGGAGCATGATTTTGACCTTACCGTGCTTGGCTATGACTTTGCCGCAAAGCCGCAAAAGGACTATATTTACACCGCCAATGACCAGCTTAATCGTGCCTTTTTGTCGGTTTGCCCTGATGCAAAGGTCGGAATGATGGTTACGGGCGACTGCTTTGTAAGTAATAGTGAGCTTAAAAATACGCTCATCGACCGCTTTGACGCCGTCAGCTGTGATATGGAATCGGCTGCGGTTGCGTCGGTTTGTCACTTTGCAGGGGTGCCTTTTACCGCCGTACGTCGAATTTCCGACGACGCGGGTGAAAATGCCAACGAGTCATATTCCGATATGAATAATCGTGAAGAGGATACCCTTGCCGAAATCGTAATCGACGGCTTGATTGCCGCTCTCGATAGCTACATAATTTAAGGAGATACTTAATTTTATGGAAAAGACAGAAAGAAAGCATCAAAATCTATTACAAGGTTCGCTCATTTTGGGCGTAGCAACTCTACTTGTAAAGATAATAGGTGCGATTTATAAAATTCCGCTTGGCTGGGTGCTTGGCGGTGTAGGAAGCGGTTATTTCAGCATCGCCTACGATATATACCTGCCCATTTTTTCGATAGCCATGGCAGGTTTGCCGGTAGCTATTTCGCGACTGGTAGCCGAAAATGTGTCGGAAGGACGCTTTAAGGACGCCAGACGACTTTTAAAGGTGTCAAAGCGGCTATTCCTTGCCGTTGGACTTGTCTGTTTTGTCATTCTTGCAGCGGCAATCCCGATTTATACCAAATATATTGACGAGCCGAATGCCCTTTTACCCATGATGACCATAGCGCCGTCCCTCATTTTTTGCTGCATAATGTCAACCTATCGTGGCTATTACGAGGGAATGCGAAATATGTACCCGACCGCCTTTTCACAGGTAATCGAGGCGCTTGGAAAGCTGCTTATCGGTCTGCTTTTGGCCTATGTGGCAAAGGTTTTTCTTACCAACGAATTTATTTCGAGTGGTACCGTGCTTGGTCGCGAGGTCGTGCTTGACGGAAGTACCGCAACCTTGGCCGAGGTAGCTAATAAAATGATGATGCCCTATGTCGCATCCTGCGCAATTCTCGGAATTACGCTCGGCTCGGCATTTGGCGCATTGTTCCTTGCGCTCAGGCATAAGATTGTCGGGGATAAGATTACGGCAGGCGAACTCCAAGCTTCACCCGAGCCCCGTTCGAGTAAAAGCTATGTAAAAATGCTTATTTTGATTGCCGTGCCTATCGTTCTCGGCTCCCTCACTACACAAATTGCATCACTCGTTGATCTGACCATAGTAAAGGTACAGCTCAAATCCCTTATGGAAACCGATGCCGAGGCCGTGCGTGCCTGCTACGGCGAGGTGCTCAGCGGTCTTACCGACAAGGATATACCAACATTTCTCTACGGCTGTTATCGTAGCTATGCGTATTCACTTTATAACCTTGCACCGACCATTACTTCGGTTATAGGTGTCAGCGCAATCCCCGTAATCGCAACTGCCTGGAAAACAGGGGATAAATTGGCAATAAAGGATAATTTGGAATCGAGTCTCAGAATTACGTCGCTTATTGCAATCCCTGCCGGTGTAGGACTTTTTGTTCTCTCGCGTCAGGTTCTTGCCCTGCTTTATCCTAATAACGTGTCCGAGGTTGCCGTTTCAGCTCCGATATTGCAGGTGCTTGGATTTACCTCCGCGTTTGCGGCAATGACCATTCCCGCAACCAGTATGCTACAAGCGATAGGTAAGCAAAAGATACCCGTTTACAATATGCTGGTCGGCGTTGTGTTAAAGGTAGCTATTAACTTCTTCCTCGTAGCAATCCCTGAGCTTAACGTAATTGGTGCCCCGATAGGAACGGCCACCTGCTACGCCTATATTTTCATCGCCAACCTTATTGCGCTGAATAAATATTCGGGCGCAAGGATAAATATTATCAGCACGATTATAAAGCCGCTCGTGTCGGCTCTTGTCTGTGGCGGGGTTGCTTACGGCGTTCATTTTGCGGTGTCGTCCTGGCGCGGAGAAGGTAGTTTGACCACCATAATATCTGTCGCAGCGGCAGGAATTGCCTATATTGTTGCCCTCGGATTTACAAAAACGTTGACAAAAAATGATGTTTCCATGCTTCCGAAGGGACAAAAAATTGCAAAAATACTTGAAAAAATTGGCTGGATAGGGTAAAATATTCGTTACAAAATGGTCATATATAGTAAAAATATGTGCAAAATTCATATATTTTGTGTATGATTATTATTACAATAACTGAAATTGGTGTTAGCATGATTGACTTTAAGCAAAAAGAGAATTATGATATATATGACCTGATAAAAATTATGGAGCATCTGCGTTCCGAGGATGGATGCCCCTGGGACAGGGAACAAAATCACCAGTCCATCCGTTCCAACGTTATCGAAGAAGCGTATGAGGTAGCCGATGCTATCGACAGCGGCTCGCAGGAAATGTTGGTCGAGGAGCTGGGTGACCTACTGTTACAGGTTGTTTTTCACGCCCGAATGGACGAGGAAGCAGGCGGCTTTAATTTCGACGACGTATGCGACGGAATTTGTAAAAAGCTTGTTTACCGCCATCCCCACGTTTTCGGTGATGTTAATGCCGATACGTCGGACGAAGTGCTGAAAAACTGGGACGCACTGAAAAAGACGGAAAAGAAGCAAGAAAGCTTCACCGATACGCTGGGTAGCGTGCCAAAGGCATTTCCCGCGCTTATGCGCTCACAAAAGGTGCAAAAGCGTGCAGCCCGTGCAGGCTTCGACTTTGATAACAAGTCGGACGTATATGACAAGGTTGCGGAGGAAATGGTCGAGCTTAGCGATGCCGATACCCTCTCCGATAGCAAAAAGGTATTTGAGGAATACGGTGACCTGCTCTTTTCGGTGGTCAACCTCGCGAGGTTCCTGAATATCGATGCCGAGGAAGCACTTGCCGCCTCGACGGACAAGTTTATTTCCAGATTCGAAAAGGTCGAAAAGCTCGCAAACGAGCGTAATATCGATATGCCGAATACCCCTATAACCGAGCTGGATAAGCTTTGGGACGAGGCAAAGGGCAAATAACATTAGTTAAACTTTCTGACTGTAAAAAGGTTGGATAGAAATAAAAATATTTTTAATTGGAGGATTTACTCATGAACAAGACAGAACTTATCGCTGCAGTTGCAGAAAAAGCTGCTATTTCAAAGAAGGACGCTGACAAGGCAATCGCTGCTTTCGTTGATTCTATCACCGACGCTCTCAAAGCTGGTGACAAGGTTCAGCTCGTAGGCTTCGGTACATTCGAAGTTCGCGAACGTGCAGCTCGCACAGGCCGCAATCCTAAGACAAAGGAAACCATCACTATCGCTGCTTCAAAGGCGCCCGCTTTCAAGGCAGGCAAGGCTTTCAAGGAAGCTATCGATAAGTAATTAACCCTTCTTAGTACAAAAAAACGGCTGCCTTTTTGGCGGCCGTTTTAAATTCTTTTTTGCTTGGAGTAAGGAAAAAATGCGACTCGATAAATATTTAAAGGTATCCCGACTGATAAAGCGCCGCACAATAGCAAACGAAGCATGTGACGCAGGTAGAGTGTCGGTCAACGGAAAGCAGGCCAGAGCGTCGTATGACGTAAAGGTAGGCGACGTGATTGAAATGACACTCGGCGCACGTACGGTGAAGGTAAAGGTGGAAAAGGTGACCGAGGTCGCAAACAAGGAAACTGCCACTTTAATGTACACCGTGGTATAAAATCAAGTAATAAATTCTCCTGTACGGACATATTTTTTAGTATGACACCGTATGGGAGGATTTTTTTATGACAGAGGAAATTAGACAGCAACCAAAAATGCAACCAAAACAGCCGCACAACGTCATAATGGAGGACAGGCGCAACCTCACCGTTTCAGGGGTGAAGGACGTTGACTCCTTTGACGAGCAGACAATGATAATCTATACCGATATGGGTGAGTTGACGGTCAGAGGCACCGAGCTGCATATAAATCGGCTCAACACCGACGCAGGAGAGCTGAGCGTGTCGGGCAATATTTACGGACTTGCCTATACCGACGACCGAGATAAAAAAACGGGTCTGCTCGGTCGCTTGTTTAGATAAAATATCGTGAGCGAAATTACCTTTTTTGGCCAAACGGGCGGACTTTTTTCTGCAATTGTGATGGGGGTTATTCTTTGCCTCTTTTACGATTTGTTGAGGATTTTTCGCTTGGCGGTGCCGCCCGGCAAAATTTTGGCCTTTTTCGAGGACGTTTTGTGGTTTTTCGTAGCCGCAGTGGTGACCTATCTCGTTTGCCTTGCCAAATGCAATGGCGAGGTGAGAAGCTATGTCCTAATCGGTGAAGCGGTCGGCTTTTTGCTATGCCGACTGACCGTAAGCCGAGGAATAATGACGGCGGCAAAGCCATCTGTACGCGCGGCAAAGAAACTCGTGCGACGGCTAAAAAACGCAGTTTTGCGCTTTTTGACGCCCATTATTAGCGGGTTGAGAGAAAAAATACAAAAAATTTTACGCGAAACCCGAAAAAAAGGAAAAAAGCACTTGCAGACGAGCGCCCGACTGTTGTATAATCGTAAAAAGAAAAATATATTAAAAAATACAGATTCGGAGAAGTGATTATGAAACAGCCCATTTCGGCAGAAACACACCCTGCCCGAAAGAGAAGCTTAATCCTTCGACTCGGAATTTTTGTTTTTGCCGTTTTTATGGTTATAACAATGGGAAAATTGCAGATTGAGCTTATTCAAAAAAAGGATCAGCTCAACGCGGCTAAAAATCAGCTCGAAGCAACAGAATTAAAAATCGCGGAGCTTCAAAACCTGCTCGAAAACGGCGAGGAAAGCGATTTTATCGAACGTGTTGCACGTGAACGGCTCGGATACGTTTATTCCGATGAAGAGGTTTATACCGACATTTCGGGAAAATAAAGATAATTTTTATAAAAAATCACAGGAGGTTGCACAGAGGGTATGCAGCTTGACGCAGGCGCAATATTCAGCGGTAAGGTAACAGGAATTACAAAATTCGG